>JACRBO010000714.1 GCA_016219235.1 Chloroflexota bacterium | reverse complement strand
GCGTCAAGCGCCAGTTTGAAGAATTTCTGGGCGAGTTTGAAAAACGCTGGTCCAAGATTCCGCCCAGGCTGGACGAACGCTGGCACGAGCACGATCGCGTCCACGGCGAGGCGGATAAGCGTTTCGAGCGGCTTGAATCTATCCCGGCGCCGCTGGCCGAGAAAATTGCGGAGCTGCGCGCCGATCACGAGCAGATGGTGCAGGCCTTCGTCACCGCCGTCACCGGCTTAGTGGACACCAATCAGAGCACTCTGCCACAAGTGTCCGTGCCACCCGCCCACATGCCCGAAGATGGCGTGGGGCTGCCCCGCCCCGTGCTGCGGATCAAATAAGATGCGCGTCATCGGTACCGCCGGCCACGTCGATCACGGCAAATCCACGCTGGTGCAAGCCCTCACCGGCACGCATCCCGATCGCCTCAAAGAAGAGCGCGAACGCGAGATGACAATCGATCTGGGCTTTGCGTGGCTGACGCTGCCCGGCGGCGAAGCGATCGGCATTGTGGACGTGCCCGGCCATATCGACTTCATCGAGAATATGCTGGCGGGCGTGGGCGGCATCGATGCGGCGCTGTTCGTCATCGCCGCCGACGAAGGCGTGATGCCGCAGACGCGCGAACATCTGGCCATTCTCGACTTGCTCAAGATCAGCGGCGGCGTAGTCGCGCTCACCAAGATCGATCTGGTCGATGCCGACTGGCTCGAACTGATCACAACCGATGTGCGCGAAGCGCTGCGCGGCACGGTGCTGGCTAACGCCCCGATCGTGCCGGTGTCCGCTCGATCGGGCGATGGCATCCCGACATTGTTGGCGGCGCTCGATCAGGTGTTGCAACAACAGCCGCCCCGCGCCGACCGCGGTCATCCGCGCTTATCAATCGATCGAGTGTTCAGCATCGCGGGCTTTGGCACGGTCGTCACCGGCACACTCATCGACGGCGCGCTGAACGTCGGCGATGAAATCGCCATTTTGCCAAAGAATGTGCGCGCGCGCATTCGCGGCCTGCAATCGCACAAGACCAAAATCGAGCGCGCCACGCCCGGCAGCCGCGTCGCCATCAACCTCAGCGGCATCGAACTGGCCGAAGTCGATCGGGGCAATACGATCACCACACCCGATTGGTTGACGCCGACGATTTTGATCGATGCGCAGTTTGAGCATTTAGCATCGTCACCGCGCCCGATCGGTCACAACGCCGAAGTGAAGTTTTTTCATGGCGCGGCCGAAGTGCCCGCGCATATCCGGCTGCTGAACGACGAAACGATCGCGCCCGGTCACACAGCGTGGGTGCAGTTTGCTTTTCGCGGGCCGCTGGCCTTGCTGAAAGGCGATCGCTTCATCGTGCGGCTGCCCTCGCCGTCGATCACGCTGGGCGGCGGCACGATCATCGATCCGCAGCCAGGGCGTCGGCATCGGCGCTTCAGGCCAGACGTCATCGCGCGGCTGACGACGCTGGCGCAAGGCACACCCGCCGAACTGTTGCTGAAAGCCCTTGAAAAAAGCGGGGCGGGAAATTCTAGCGAGTGGTTCAAGCGCGCGAACCTGGCGGGCGACGTGGCGCGATCGGCGTTGGCGGAATTGATCGAGACGCGGCAAGTGTTCGCGCTGAAAGACGATCTCTTTATCGCCGCGAGCGGTTGGTCGGCGCTGAAGACGAAAATCGCGCAGGAGTTGAGCGGTTATCATCGGGCGCACCCGTTGCGATCGGGCATGCCGCGCGAAGAGTTGAAGAGCCGCCTCAACCTGGAAACGAAATTGTTCAGTCTCGTAGTCGAGCGCGCGGTGAACGAAACGATTGTTGCCGTCAGTGGGGCCAATTTGCGCGCGCCGGACTTTGCCGTCGTCTTCAAGCCCGACCAGCAGCGCGCCATCGACGGACTGCTGGGCAAGTTTAGAGCCGCGCCGTGGGCCACGCCTTCGCTCAAAGAAGCGGAAGCTGCGCTCGGCGCTGATGTTCTATCGGCCGTAGTGGATCTGGGGCAGTTGATCAAATTGAGCGATGACGTACTCCTGCTGCCCGAGACGTATCGCGCCGCGCTCGATCGAATTCGCGCGCACTGCATCGAACATCAAACCATTACCGTGGCGCAAGTCCGCGATTTCTTCGCCACCAGCCGCAAGTACGCGCTGGCGCTGATGGAATACCTTGACGCGCAAGGCATTACCCGACGTGTCGGCGACGAACGCGTCCTGAGCCGCACCACCATCTAAAGGAGAAGAACCATGTCATTATCAAGTCGTCTGATCAAATTCATCGGTTGCAGCGTCGTGATCGGCGTGCTGGCCGGCGCGTGCGGCGCACCCGCCGCCACTCCGGCGCAGCCCGGCGCCAGTGCCCAGGCTGAGCCAAGACTGGAAGCGACGACGGGCGCAGCCCCGGCGGCACCGGCCGCACCGGTCGTCGCGCCGGTCTCTGAGCCTACACTCGTCCCGGCCCCGACCGAAGCGCCCACCGCCATGCCCGTCTCGGTCGGCGCGGCTGCGTACAACGGCGTCAGCTTCAATTACGATGTGGCGATCGCGCAGCAAGTCACTGCGACCACTGTGCCCGCTCAGAATCCGGGGCCAGATGGGCCGTACTGGGACATCCTGCCGACTTATGATGAATTCAACTTCGTCGGCTACCCGTCCAAGAATTCTTATCATAAACCGCGCCTCAACGTCTATCCGGTTGATGAGTTTGCGGCCATTAGCCCGGCGGCGAAGGAACAAATCGATCAACTCAAGCAGCTGTTGGGTGACGCGCCGGGTGCGCCGGATCGAATTCCGTTGTTGCCCGTTTTCAACGCCGCGCAGGTCTTCCGCTCGCAGGTAAAATATCTCAATTTCCAGAGCGGTCAGGGCGTTCGCTTCGTCACGCAGTACGATCAGGCGATCATGCCCGTCAACAATCAAGAGGTCTTCTATACTTTTCAGGGCCTGACCAGTGATGGCCGCTACTATGTCGCCGCGATCCTGCCGGTCTCGTCGAGCACGCTGCCCGACACCAGCGAGATGTCGCAGGAACAGCTGCAGACCCTGAGCACAGGTGAAGCGTTTGCGGCCTACTTGAATCAGGTTGTGCAAACGCTCAACGGCCTGCCGCCCGCCGACTTCACGCCGAATCTGGATGTGCTGGATGCCATGATCAATTCGCTGCGGCTGGAGAGATAAGCGACGCATTAAGCCAGCCCAACACGTCTAGTCGCGCCAGGCCCACCCGCGCGGCGGCCTCGTAAAGAGGCCGCCGCGCTTGCATTTCCTTTACGGCCAGCATTGTAACCAAACTTTAACTGAATAATCAGCCGGCCCGAGGTAGAATCAATAACCTGATTCGCTATGCTATAATTCATAGGATGATACCCATGCCGAATGACGGACAGATCAAAGAAACGATCGTCAAAGATGGCATTACCATCAAAGGCGGCCGGGACGGGTTGGTGATCACGCTGGGCTTGGGGGCGTGGCACAATACGCTGGCCGCGCTGGAAGAGCGCATCGCCGCCACGCCGGAGTTTTTCAAAGGCGCGCGGGTGGTACTCAACGTCGGCCCGCGGATGCTGCTGGAAGTGGACGCGCGCGCCGTGCGCGACATGCTGGCCCAGTACGACGTCGTGCTCTGGGGGCTGATCAGCGAAGACGCCGAGACAAAGCACATGGCCGATGTCATGGGCCTGAATGCCGAACTGCCCCGGCCGGAACCCCGATCCCGATCGACCGAGCCAACCGTCGCCGGCCCGATCGAAGCCGCGCCACCCGACGATCCCGATGCCGGTTTGCTGACGCGGCGCACGCTGCGTTCCGGACAGCAATTGCGGCATCCCGGCAGCATCGCCCTGATCGGCGACGTGAACCCGGGCGCGGAAATCGTGGCGGGCGGCGACATCATCGTGTGGGGCAGGCTGCGCGGCACGGTGCACGCGGGCGCGATGGGCGATGAAGACGCGCAAGTCTGCGCGCTGAACATGCAGCCGACACAATTGCGCATCGCCCAGCATATTGCCCGATCGCCGGAAGATCGCCGCCGCAAGCCCAGCCCGGAAGTGGCCCGCGTGCGCAAGGGCCAGATCGTCGTCGAGTCGTGGGAAGTGAAATGAATGCCTAATTCATAATTGATAATGCATAGTTGAGATCATGGGCCGCAAGAAACAAACTGCTGTCCAGAGTCAATTATGCATTCAGCATTATGAATTATGCATTTGGAGGCTTGAATGGCCGCGCGGGTAATCACGATTACATCCGGCAAGGGCGGCGTGGGCAAGACCACCACCACCGCCAACATCAGCGTGGCCCTGGCGCTGTTGAGCAAGCGCGTAGTGTGCATCGACGCCGACATTGGCCTGCGCAATCTGGATGTGGTACTGGGCCTGGAAAATCGCATCATCTACGACGTCGTGGATGTCATCGAAGGCCGCTGCAAACTGCGCCAGGCGTTGATCAAAGACAAGCGGCTGCCGGAGTTGCTGCTGCTGCCCGCGTCACAAAAGCGAGATAAGAGCGCCATCAACGGCGATGATTTGATTCAAGTCTGCAACGATCTGCGCGCCGAATACGATTTCATCTTGATCGATTCGGCCGCCGGCATTGAAGAAGGCTTTCGCACGGCCAATGCGCCGGCCGATGAAGTGGTGATCATCACCAACCCGGAAGTCTCGGCGGTGCGCGATGCCGATCGAGTGGTGGGGCTGGTCGAGGCGGCGGAGAAAGGCCCCGCCCGCCTGATCGTCAATCGCCTGAAGCCGGGCCTGGTGCAGCGCGGCGATATGCTGGATACGGAAGACGTACTGGATATTCTCGCCATCGATCTGATCGGGATTGTGCCCGAGGACGAAAATGTGCTAATATCCACCAACAAAGGTAACCCGGCTGCGTTTGAAGACAAGTCGCCCGCGGGCAAGGCATTTCGACACATTGCGCGGCGGCTCAACGGTGAAGACGTACCGTTTCAGACCTTCCGCGAGCAGCCAAATTTGTTCGGACGCTTAGCGCGTCTATTTCGCCGTGACGGGAGTTCAGCATGAATTTCTGGCAACGTCTGCGGGGCGGCTCGCAACCGTCCAGTCGTGAGCTCGCCAGGCAGCGCTTGCAGCTGGTGCTGGTGCATGATCGCAACCAGATCGAACCCGGCATGCTGGAGTGCATCAAGGACGAGATTATCGCCGTGATCTCCAAGCACGTCGAGATTGATCCCGAACACGTGGAAGTATCGTTTTCGCACGGCGAACACGAGAACCGGCTGACGGCGGACATTCCGCTCATGGCGCGCGCGCGCACCCGCAAGTAATTGCTATGGCTATTCTCCGTAACACGTATCAAACCGCCGATATGCGCCGCAGCGGCTGGCGCTTCTTCGACTACTTCACGCTGATCCTGGTGATTACGCTCATCACGATCGGTGTGTTGATGATCAACAGCGCCACGCTGAACTCGACCGATCCGGACCTGGCCGGGGCCGCGCGCCGGCAGGGCATCTACGCGATCGTGGGCATCGCGATCATGCTGATCACGGCCACGATCGATTACCGCGTATGGCAGAATGCGCGGCACGGCCTATACGGCGCGGCGATTGTCTTCTTGCTTGTCACGCTGGTCTTCGGCACGGGCGAAATCGGCGGGGTAGGCCGCTGGCTGACGTTTCTGGAGGCCTTTCCGGTGCAGCCTGCCGAGTTGGCCAAAGTGCTGATGATTTTGTCGCTGGCCGGTTTCCTGGCGGATCGCCGCGATGAGATGGATCAATTCAAGAACGTGGCGTTGTCGCTGGTGTACATCGGCATTCCGGCTGGCTTGATTTTCTTGCAGCCCAACCTCAGCACGGCCGTCGTGTTTGTATTCATCTGGCTGGGCATGATGATCACCGCCGGCGTGAAGGCGCGGCATCTGGCCGTCATCGGCGGCGCGGGGATCGCCGCCCTGCCGGTCGTGTGGGCGGCGATGGCGCAGTATCAGCGCGATCGGGTGCTGGCCTTTCTCAATCCCGAGCGCAATCCGGCCACCAATTACAATCTCGATCAAGCCTTAATCGGCATTGGCAGCGGTGGCTGGCTGGGTCAGGGCTACAATGCGGGCACGCAAAGCCAACTGCACTTTTTGAAAGTGCGCCACACCGACTTTATCTTTTCGGTCACGGCCGAAGAGCTGGGCTTTGTGGGCGCGGTGTTGCTATTAATTCTGTTC
>JACRBO010000724.1 GCA_016219235.1 Chloroflexota bacterium | reverse complement strand
GAGATCAGCCCCTTGATCATCGCCTCGCCCATTGCGCCGGAACCGATAAAGGCAAATTGTTGTGCTTGTAACATGGTGGTCTCCTCCTCCGAAGAAAGTCCGCGAAAGTATAACACATGGGTGACGAGTAACGAGTGACGAGTGAAACGTGGCGCGTAATGCGTAATCCATCTCTCGCATCCTGCCTCTTGCCTCTCGCCTCCTGCTTCATGCTATACTTTTGCTTGGAGGTCATCATGTCCCTTTTCTTCAAAGAATTTGGCGCAGGTAATGCGCAGACGGTGGTGCTGCTGCACGGCGGTGGCGGCGCGGGCTGGATGTGGCAACCGCAGATCGAGCAATTGACGGACTTTCACCTGCTGGTGCCCGATTTGCCCGAGCATGGTCAGAGCCGCGCCAGTCAGCCGTTTACGTTTGTCGATGCGGCGGCGCAAGTGGCGGAGTTGATCAAAGCCGAGGCGCACGGCGGACGCGCCCATGTCGTGGGCCTGTCGCTCGGCGCACAGACGATCGTGCAGTTGCTGGGCCAATCGCCAGACGTGATCGATCACGCCGTCATCAGCGGGGCCCTCGTTCGCGCGATTCCCGGCATCGGCCTGACACGGTTGATGACACAGATGTATTGGCCGTTCAAAAATGCCGTGTGGCTGATCCGCGCCAATATGAAGAGCCTGGGCATCCCCGGCAAGTACTTCGCCGAATTCGCGGCGGACACCAAGGCGATGACGCTCGATTCGTTTGTGCGGGTGACGACGGCCAACGCGCTGTTCCGCATCCCGCCTAATCTCGATCGAGTCACGGTGCCCACGCTGTTCCTGGTCGGCCAGAAAGAGTTGAAGTTGATGCACGACTCGCTGCGCGATTCGCTGAAAGCCATGCCGTCAGCGCAAGGTTATGGGGTTGCCAACGCCATTCACAACTGGTCCATGCAGCTGCCCGATCTATTCACTCAAACCGTTCGGGCGTGGATCACCGATCGGGCGTTGCCGACCGAGTTGAAGCCACTTGTGTGAGATGAGGCGACAGAGATTGAGCGACGGAGAGATTGAGGGATATATCTCTCCGTCGCTCAATCTCTCCGTCCCACCGTCTCTCTGTCCTGCCGTCTTTCTATGATCAGCTCCACCTCACGAGGTACTTGACGCCCCTCTCCCCGAGTGCTACCATGCACTCGCTCAAGAGATCCAGGTGATCGCGGGCGGACTCGATCCGCACGAGGAAAGTCCGAACTCCACAGAGCACGCCGCCGGCTAACGGCCGGGCGCAGTGATGCGCGGAGCAGGGCCACAGAAACAGACTGCTTTTTCGGAAGCGAGGGTGAAAAGGTGAGGTAAGAGCTCACCGGCGGCACGGTAACGTGTCCGGCCAGGCAACCCCCGGCGGGAGCAAGGTCAAGCAGCGAGTGGCGTTCGCCTTCGGGCGAACGCACAGCGGCGGCTCGTCGCCTGTCTCGCGGGTAGACTGCTTGAGCTGTTGAGCAATCAACGGCCTAGAGAAATGATCGCCACCCGGTCTTCGGATCGGGCACAGAATTCGGCTTATCGATCTCTTGAGCGCGGCCACAGGCCGAGAGACCTTGCGAGAGTTGGGGCAGCCAACTCTCGCAAGGTTTTTGCTTCTGACGTCTCTTTATAAATGCAGATCACGCCCGTCTCGGCATTTCGCTGATGACGGGCGTGTTTTGTTGCCAAACTCTTACCTTAAAATTCAAATTGCTAGTTTACATTTTACCCAAAGGTGGTGTATACTACCCTGGCAAGTGGGTGAAAGTGGGGTAAAGTGGGGAATATGCGCCCCATTTTTGATCAAAATGGGGTTTGAGTGGGGAGTTTGGAACAAATGTTCTTAGGTGAGTATTCCCACGCATTGGATGACAAAGGACGGCTAACCTTGCCGGCCAAGTATCGCGCAGAGCTGGCGACCGGCCTGGTCGTTACGCGCGGTATTGATAAATGCCTGTTCGTGTTCCCCATGACGGAATGGAAGATCCTGTCTGATAAGTTGAGCGCCTTGCCGTTGACGGATCCGCAAGTGCGCGAATTTCGGCGTCTGATCTTTTCGGGCGCAACCGATCCTGAACTGGATAAACAAGGTCGGGTGTTGCTGCCGCAAAATTTGCGTGACTATGCCGGACTCGACGGCGAAGTTATCGTGGCGGGTCTCAACACCCATATGGAAATCTGGTCTCCCGACGTATGGAACGCTATCCGCGCCAACTTCGATTCGGGTATCAGCGCCGAGTACTGGGCCAGGCTGGGCATCTAACGGCCGATGGTCCGCGCGTGAACTTTTGGTCACGTGTGATTTGGTGGCTGCCCCCCGGCGTCTCGTTCATGACGACGACGCAGCATGTGTCTGTCTTGCCGCAAGAAACGCGCGACGGCCTGGCGTTGAAACCGGGTGCGCGCTACATCGACGGGACCGTGGGCGGCGGCGGCCACAGCGAATCGATTCTAAACGCCGCGCCCGATATTGAATTGCTGGGTCTGGATGCCGATCCCGCCGCGATCGAACGCGCTGCCCTGAGATTAGCACCGTTCGGATCGCGCGTCAAACTGATCAACGCTAACTTTGCGCGATTGGGTGAAGTGGCTCGCGCCCACGGTTTCGATCAAGTCGATGGCGTCGTGCTCGATCTGGGGTTGTCGTCCGATCAGTTGGAAGATCGCGAGCGCGGCTTTGGCTTTCAGACGGGCGGGCCGCTGGATATGCGCTTCGATCCGACGCGCGGCGAGACCGCGGCCGATCTGGTGAATAATCTCGATCAAGACGAGTTGGCCGATGTGATCTATCGCTATGGCGAAGATCCCGCCAGCCGAAAAATCGCCCGCGCCATCGTGGCGGCTCGACCGATCCTCACGGCCCAACAGTTGGCCGACGTGATCGAGCAAGCCATGGGGCGGCGCGGTCGCATTCATCCGGCGACGTTGACGTTTCAGGCGCTGCGCATCGCCGTGAATGACGAATTGGGTTCGTTGATGAGTGTGCTGCCGCAGGCCACCGAGGTGTTGAAGCCCGGCGGCCGGTTGGCCGTTATTTCATTTCATTCGCTGGAAGATCGCATCGTGAAAGAGTATTTCCGATCGGCCTCACGTGAGCGCGCCCCGCAGCCGGACGATCGACCGGATCAGATCGTGCGACCGGCGACGTTGAAGTTGATCACGCGCAAACCGATCGTGCCCGGCGACGATGAAGTGGCCGCCAATTCACGGGCGCGCAGCGCCAAACTGCGCATCGCGGAGAAATTGTAAATCATCCCACCAGAGGATGGGGATTATTCCATGCCGCGCAATCAAACGAGCAAACGCCGGGACACTGCCTGGTCAAACTGGATCAATCAGGGTTTGAAGCCATCGAACTGGTCGGCGCAGCGCGTGGCGCGCATCGGCTTGCTCATCGGGCTGGCGCTGGCCGTGGCGGCGCTGTATCTGCTGCAATCCAGCGAGATCGTCACAGCGTCGCGGCGGGTGCAGACGCTGCGCGAAGAGTTGTGGCAGTTGCAGCAAGATAATGCCGAGCTGGCGAACAAGATCAGCGCGCAAGGCTCGATCGAGCAGTTGAAGAAACGCGCGGAAGCGCTGGGCTTTGCAGGCACGGCGGCGGCGGTGTATTTGCCGGTGCGCTATTTGCCCCAGGCAGACGTACCGTCGATTCGAGACCTGTATGCGATGCCGGGCGCGGCGGTCGGCCCGGCACAGTAACCCATCCATTATGGCGCCTTCACGCGGACGACTTATTTTTCTCATCGGGCTGCTGGTCATTTTGACAGTGCTGGTCATTATGCAGCTGGTGCGGTATCAGGTGTTGCTGCAAATCCCGACGGAGGGCGCGGGGCCGCAGCTGATCCAATCGGAACCGGCACGCCGCGGCTGGATCTACGATCGCAACGGCTTTGTGCTGGCGGCCGACGAACCACGGTACATGATTCTGTATGACCGCACCGGCGGCGATGCCGATCGGGCCGCGCGCGATCTAACGCCCATCATCGGCTTGACGCCGGAGAAATTTCGCGAGCTGATCGGCAGCGATCTGGTGCAAACCCGATTGGTCCGGGATCTCCCCTCGGAAGCGGGTAAGCGGGTGCGGGCGCTGGACATCGCGGGCGTGACGGCGCAGGCGTACTGGAAGCGGATTTATCCAGAGAATGTGCTGGCCGCGCATGTGCTGGGCTTTGTGAATGAAGATCGCACCGGCTATTACGGGCTGGAAGGCCACTATAACGGGCTGCTCAACGGCACGACGCTGAAGTCCGATATTCCCGACGTGCGTCCGGGGGCCGATCTGGTGTTGACACTCGATCGGACGGCGCAGGCGATCGCGGAAGAGGAACTGGCGCGCGGCTTGCAGGACACCGGCGCGACTTTCGGCTCGATCATCGTAATGAATCCGCGCAACGGCGAGATTCTGGCGATGGCCAGCGCGCCGACGTTCAATCCCAATCAGTACGCCGATCTGGCAAAAACCGACATCAACCAGTTTATCAACCCGGTGGTCAGTTCCAACTTTGAGCCGGGTTCGACCTTTAAGATCTTCACGATGGCGGCGGCGCTGGACCTGGGGCTGGTGTCGCCCGAGACGACGTACAACGATACGACGTACATTGAAATCGGCGGGCAGGTGATCTGGAACTGGGACCGCGGCGCGCACGGTGAGACCGACATGGTGGGGCTGCTGGCGAAATCGTTGAACGTGGGCGCGGCGACGCTGGCGATGCAGCTGGGCCAGCAGAATTTCTACCGTTACGTGCGGGCGTTTGGCATCGGGCGGCCCACGGGCGTCGATCTACAATCGGAAGCGGCGGGGCAGCTGCGCACGCGCGATGCTGATCCTGGCGATTGGTCAGAATCCGACCTGGGCACAAACTCCTTTGGGCAGGGTGTGTCCGCGACGCCGATCCAGATGATTGCAGCGGTGGCGGCGGTGGCGAATGATGGCGTGCTGGTGCAGCCGCATCTCGTGAAGAAGATTGTCAATGGCACGAACGAGACGGTAGCGAAGACGGTGCAGGTGGGGCGGCCCATCTCGGCCAAGACGGCGCGCACGCTGACGGACATGCTGGTGCAGGTGGTCGATCGAGAAGTGCCGTTTGCACAAGTGCCGGGCTATCGCGTGGCGGGCAAGACGGGCACGGCGCAGATTCCGGTGCCGGGCGGCTATGACGATCCGTGGACGATCGCTTCGTTTATCGGGTACGCGCCGGCCGAGAATCCGCAGTTGATCATCATGGTCAAACTCGATCGGCCGACGCTTTCGCCTTACGGTTCAGAGACGGCCGCGCCGGTGTTTCAGCGGTTGGCGGCGCGCCTGTTTGCGGTGCTGGACATCAAGCCGGATGATATTCAATTAACAATGAGCAATGAGCAATGAACAATGCATAATGCACAATGCACAATTCATAATGCATAATTCATGATGCATAATTCATGATGCGTAATGCGTGACCAGTTGACCAGTTGACCAATTTACCAATCTACCAATTTACCGATTACCGATTGACTGATTGACCAATCACTAATTTACCAATTTCCTAATCTACCCGTTCCCAATGCTGACCCTCGCCGATGTGATTGAAGGATTGCTGGGCCGCCGACAGGTG
>JACRBO010000723.1 GCA_016219235.1 Chloroflexota bacterium | reverse complement strand
GCCGGGCATGCTCAAAAGCGGTACGATTTTATGAGACTGTTAGGGTACGAGATTGCAAGAAACAACAGCTTCAGGCGGGAATCCAGAGGCGCTGCCAACATGACTTGCCACTGGTTAATCTGGATGCCCGACAAAAACATTCGGGCACGACGGCTGAGCAGTGACCTGATATACCGCCATGACTCCAGCCGCCCCGCTCATCGCCACTAAGCTGCACATTCCGCGAGTCCGCGCGCGGCGCGTGGCGCGTCCGCAGTTGATCAAGCGTCTCAACGCCGGCTTGCCCTTCATCCTCATTTCCGCGCCGCCCGGTTTTGGCAAAACCACCCTGCTGGCCGAATGGCTGGCGCAGACCGATCGAGTGGCGTGCTGGCTGTCGCTCGATGAGCACGATAATGATCCCGCGCGTTTTCTGCACTATCTGATCGGCGCACTTCGCACGGCCGATGATGCGCTCGGCGCGACGACGCACACGCTGCTCGCCTCGCCCGAAGTGCCCCCCGCCGAGACCGTGATGGCGCCGCTGCTGAACGATCTCGCTTCGCTGACCAAACCTGCGCTGCTGGTGCTGGACGATTATCACGTCATTTCCGATATGCGCGTGCATCAACTCATCACGCAGTTGGTGGAGTTTGTGCCGGAGTCGCTGCAGATCGCCATCGCCACGCGGATCGATCCGCCGCTGCCATTGCCGCGATTGCGCGCACGCGGCCAGCTGATCGAAGTGCGCAGCGTCGATCTGCGTTTCACCGCCGAACAGGCCGCCGCTTTCCTCAACGACGCGATGGGGCTGGCGCTGACGCCGGATGCGATCGATACGCTCGAAGCGCGCACCGAAGGCTGGATCGCGGGGCTGCAACTGGCGGCGCTGTCGCTGCAAGAAGCCGATGACGCACAGGCATTCATGCAGGCTTTCGCGGGGAACGATCGCCACATCATGGACTATCTGGCCGACGAGGTGTTGTCGCGCCAATCGGAGTCCGTGCGCCGCTTCTTATTGCGCACCTCGCTGCTCGATCGACTGTGCGGCCCGGTGTGTGATGCGCTGCGAGAGGATGGCGCAACCGATTCGGCGGCGACGCTGGAGCAACTCGATCGCGCCAATCTCTTCATCGTGCCGTTGGACAATCGGCGGGAGTGGTACCGCTATCATCATCTGTTTGGCAGTTTGCTGCGCCATCGTTTATCGCGTGAACATGCCGCACTCGTCCCCGATCTGCATCGCCGCGCCGCGCAGTGGTTTGGTCAACAGGGCCTGATCGAAGAAGCTATCAATCATGCGCTGGCCGCCCGCGATTACGCCCTCACCGCGCAATTGCTCGACGACGCGGGCGAGCGGCTGCGCTTGCAGACCACCATCAGTTTGCACACGCTGTTGGGCTGGCAGCAAGCATTGCCGTTGGACATCTTGCGGCAGCGGCCCAATCTGCATTTCTTCATCGCCCGCAACTTATCGATGCTGGGCCGCATCGAAGACGCGCAGCGCGTGCTGGATGAAGTGGAAGAGACGCTGCGCCACCGCGACGCCAATGATCCGCTCACGCGGCGTGTGGCCGGGCTGGTCGCGCTCGATCGATCGTATGCGGCCGTGATGCGCGGCGATGCCGCCGCCGTGATCGATTACGCGCAACGCGCACTGGCCGTGATGGCGGATACGCCCACCTTCGATCGCACGAATGTCTATGTGCGCCTGGGTGTGGGCCTCGGTATGGCCGGTCGATTGGCTGAATCGCTGCAAGCCTATGAACAGGCACGCGCGGTCGGTATCGCCTCCAACACGCCCGCCGCCGCGTTGATGCCGCTGCCCAATATGATCATGCTCTACATGATGCTGGGCCGACTGCGCCACGCGCACGAGGCTGCGCAGCAAGGTATTCTGTTGGGGCAAAGTCATCCGGCGCTGGCGGGCACGCTGGGCATCATCCACAATCGCCTGAGCGAACTGCACTACGAGCAGAATGATCTGGCGCAAGCCCAGGCCGACCTGGAACGCGGGCTGGAGTTGTTCAGCCGCCGCGGCGAGGTGGACAACTACGGCCTGTGGCGCTCGTGGCTGGCCTACATCCGTGAGGCGCGCGGCGACCGTGCCGACGCGCAACAGGCCCAGCAACAGGCGCGGCAGATCGTGGACAAATTCGCGCCCGGCGGCGATTTCTATGACAGCGCGCAGGGCTATCAGGCGTGGTTCGATCTGCGTTGGGGTCAATCCGATCGCGCCCTGGCCTGGGCACGCGGCCATCTCCCCACCCGATCGCACCCCGTGGACTACAACGATTCATTTGCGGCAAACATTTTGCTGGAAGGCAACGAGCCACGACTCGCCGCCGATTTTCTAACGAAAGTGATTGATGAAGCAGAAATCAACCACAATCACGGCGATTTGATCAAAGCGTTGGCGCGGCGGTCGGTCGCGTGGCGTGCTCTGCGCCAACCCGATCGAGCCTTCGCCGACTTCCAACGCGCGATCGATCTGGCCGCGCCCGAAGGCTACGTGCGATCGATTCTCGATGCGGGCGAATCGATCAGATTGCTGCTGGCTGATTTCAGATTGTGGATTGAGAAGCAGAACATTGACCGTGAAGAGAAACGGCGCGTCATCACCCATACCGATCGGTTGATCACAGCCCTCGCGCCCGCCGCCTTTGCCGCCGTCGCCCCAATCAGCATTCAGCAATCTACAATCAACAATCTCGTTGAGCCCCTCAGCGACCGCGAACTGGACGTGCTGCGCCTGCTGGCCGAAGGCCTGACCAATCAGGAAATCGGCCAGAAACTCTACATCTCTCTGCCCACCGTCAAGACCCACACCGCCAACATCTACGGCAAGTTGAGCGTCAACAGCCGCAAAGACGCCGTCACCCGCGCCCGCGCACTGGGCCTACTCCCGGCCGCCTCATCCCCCAACCCCTTCTCCTGAGTTGATACTGCCCAACTCAGGAGAAGGGGAGCCACACCCTTCTTCGGCGAACGGCCTCATCGTTCGCAGGAGAGGGGACGGGAGTGAGGCCGCCTCTCCGCACAAAGTCTGATCCTCAAATCATCCCACTCAATCAGCCGCGCGGCTGATGTCACTCATACCGTTCGTGTCGTACACTGCTCG
>JACRBO010000717.1 GCA_016219235.1 Chloroflexota bacterium | reverse complement strand
GATCTGCGTAGGAGGAAGGAAGTTGAGGATAGTATCCAGCTGGCGGCTTAAGGCTATATGAAAATGAGTTGAAGGTCGCTTGAGAGATGTCAATAAATGGCCTGGCGGGGCCAAAACACAAATCGCCCGACCTTGCCTGGGGGTCGGGCGATTTGCGTAGGAGGAAGGAAGTTGTTGCTGAGGATAGTATCCGCCTGGCGGCTTAACCTCACATGAACGTGAGTTGAGGGTTGATTGAGAGTTGAGGAAAAGGAATCAGGGATGAGGGATCGGGGATCAGGTACCTGGTCCACTGCTCAATCGGTCGCCTGATCCCTGATTGACTGATCCCCCCAGAGTTTCACAACTCACGGGCGATGAGCGCGCGCGCAACGTGCGCGGCGACGCGGGTGTTGTTCTTGAGCAGCGCGATGTTGGTCTTCATGCTCTCGCCTTCGGACAGGTCGGCGACATGCTGCAGCAGGAAGGGTGTAATGGCCTTGCCGCGAATGCCCTGTTCTTCAGCCATTTTCAGGGCGCGCACGATGATAGGCTCGATCTGCTCGTTGGGGATGGCGAGTTCTTCGGGCACCGGCAAGCCGATGAGTACGCCGCCTGCCAGGCCCAGCGCCGCCTTCGCGCGGATGATCTGCGCCACTTCGGCGGCCGTGTCGACGCGCACGTCGACGGGCAGGCCGCTGCTCCGTGAATAAAACGCGGGGAAGGTGTCCGTGCCGAAGCCCAGCACGGGCACGCCGTGCGTCTCCAAGTATTCCAGCGTCAACGGTAGATCGAGGATGGCCTTCGCGCCCGCGCACACCACGGTCACAGGCGTCTGCGCCAGTTCCAGCAGGTCGGCGGACACATCGAACGGCTGGCCGCGATGCACGCCGCCGATGCCGCCCGTGGCGAAGACCTGAATGCCCGCCTGCGCCGCTACCCACATCGTGGCCGCGACGGTGGTCGCGCCGTGGCCGTGCTGCGCTACCACGATGGGCAAATCGCGGCGGCTGACCTTGCGGACGTTGTCCATGTTAGCGAGCAGTTCCAGTTCGTGAGGCTCCAGCCCGGCGTAAATCTCGCCGTTGAGAATCGCGATAGTGGCCGGGATTGCGCCGTTGTCGCGCACGACAGATTCGAGTTGGCGGGCAACTTCGAGGTTAACGGGGCGCGGCAGGCCGTGCGTGATCAACGTCGATTCGAGCGCGACGACGGGGTGGCGGTTCGCTAGTGCGTCGCGGACTTCGGGTGAGAGGTGGAGAGGGATGGGCATGAGTGTACGAGTTCCCGTGTTTAGAGATAGATTTCCCCATGGGGCAGGACTGCACCAGCAAGATTCTTAGTAGACTTAAGTTGACCCATGGTGACACGTGCATCACGCAAGTTGGCACGAAAAAGGTTGGCACCTGTTAAGTCAGCGGACACCAGATTGGCATGGCTTAGATCAGCATGCGAAAGATCGGCATTGCGTAGATCGGCAGAACGCAGATTTGCCCAACTTAAGCACACGCCATTTAATCGAGCACCTTCGAGATGCGCTCGCCTTAGGTCGGCCTTATATAGATTAGCGTCTTCCAATGAGGCGCTACGTAGGTTTGTCTGTTGCAGGTTTGATTGCGAAAGATCTGCACAGCAGAGATTAGTACGCGTCAAATCAAATCCGCTGAAATCTACATACCGAAGCATCGCACGTTGAAGCGATCCTAGTACAACTGATCTTTCCGGCTTGGGACGCTGATTAACTGCCTTCCACACCCTTCGACTATCTGAATCTAGATTCTCAAGTTTCAGAATCGTTCCATAAAGCATAGCTTCTTTGAGCGATGCGCCTTTCAGGACAGCGCCTGTTAAGTTCGCCTCTGTGAGATCAGATTCATCAAATCTCGCCCTACTGAGTATTGCATTGGTAAAATTGGTTCTCCGAAGACAAGCGCCACGGAGATCAACGCTTCTAGCCTCTGCGCGACTAAGATTAGCTCCTTGCAGGTTTGCATGCCTAAGATCCGCGTTGTAAAAGTGAGCACCACGAAGAGACACCTTTTGCATATCAGCCCGACGTAGTTTTGCATTGTCGAAATGTGCAAGATCAAAGGTTTTAGCTCCAGACATAGCGGCTTCATTCAAATTGGCTCGATCCAGCCGCACCCCATCACATGTTGATGTAGAAAACTTAGCACCTTCAAGATTTGCGTCGCAAAAATCGGCATCGGAAAGTATCGCTTCACTAAAATCGGCGCAGCTTAAATCCGCGCCATGAAACACAGTTCCGATCATCTCTGCACCCCGAAAATCAGCGTTTCTGAGAATCGCTTCCGAAAAATCACTAGCGTTTAGCTTTGCTCTGATGAAATCAGCATCGTGCAAATCCATTTTGTTAAGAGGAAAATGCTCTAACGTACAGCCGTTAAATGAAAGCCTACGCCCAGCTATACGTTCACGATCAATATAGCTCTGCATTTCGCGACGTACTGCATTGTCTTCAAGTAACCTCAAAAATTTGATTTGAATTTCGTCTGAAAAATCCTTAAGAAGGACATTACCGAAAATCTTACTTTCGATGTAATCACCCCCGACTAGATGCCCTGCAATGTCTACGTCCTTGCCATCTAGAGCAATACCCCCACTTTGGGATGATTCTTGCTTAATGGAGTCGCGCCCGATTGCATCCCCTCCGATTTCTACTTTCTTTGCCCGCTGATAGATACCACCGCTTCGCGATGATTCTTGCTTAATGGAATCGCGTCCGGCTACGTCCCCTCCGATATCTATCTTCTCCGCCTGCTGATCGATACCACCACCTCGTGATGATACTTGGTTAGCATCACCTTGCACCTGAGAATATCTTTCAGGCAATACATCTTCATTGGTCGCAACATTTTGATCGGGAGCTTGACCCTGCGTTTGCGCGACATCAACCGAATCATCAACAAGCGTATCGGGAGAAATAAATCTCCCATCAACGTTGCGATGTACGATTTTAGGTTTACCTGATGATGTGAGGATTTCCTCAGGGGTAGGTTTATGAGCAGTCATGTAATCGACACCTCGGCGTATCCTATTGAGTCGGCGTTAATACAGCTTCGACAATACCGATGATTTTAATAGCGTTGTGAGTGACAGATTGTTCTTCTGACATTTCTATAATCACCCAATCCCGCTGATCACCAACAAAGTGAATATTCGAATATGGTGCAATTGATTCGGCTTCGTCTATCCAGGTATCGTTGGAAACTGGATCGCTGGCTACAACAAACTGTCTTGGCTGATCAGGACGTCCCCACTGGCGGACTAAGGCGTATTCTTTGCTGTCGCCATTCGCTAGCGGAACAAGGAAATACTGTTGATTAATCCGTATGCGTATCGAATCTGGGCTATTCAAGAATGATGTTGACTTAATTGTGTATAGCCGCCCCTGGATAGACAATTTGTCTATCTCAATAAAATCTGGCGCAACTGTCCCATCACTCGGCACAAATCCTAAACTAAGAGGTTGCGGAGGCCAAACAATCTTTACTGGTACAGAAAGGTCATTGCGCAAATGCAGAGAAGTTTGCGGCAATAGCGTGTCAGTAACTGGTCCATTCTTACGACTCGCTCGCCGATCTTCGTAACGTACTGTCGCCTTTTCGGACTCTGAGCCACTCAACGATTGACCCAATTCAAATATCTTATGCTCAACCGCGCCCTTCAGCTTTTCGACAATCCTGAGCAGTTCAAAATCTTTATGTTCCAAGGTGTAAAGAGCGACTCCATCTAGGTCTTTTAGGGCTTGCTCATAATACAGCAGCGCTACCGCCAGATAATCATCCGAATGAAACTGTGCCTTAATTTGTGCTCGCAATACTTCACCAATTGCGCGGTTGAATCGTTCATGACTCAAAGCTCGGATAGCACGATCGCATTCTCGAATTGCCATTTGTTCTTGTTCTGGCTGGCTTGAATGCATTCGTGCAGAGCACAAATACAATAAGGCTGCCCCCATAATCAAATAGTCGTTCTTTGCTAGAAATACAGCGTTTCGTGAAATTTTGATTGCCTCAGTATAGCACCGCCGACGACGCAAACTTTCAGATTGCTCGCACAGCTGCATGATCTTGTTCTGCCGGTCAATCTGCAGGAGACCAAGCAAATTAGCAGTCGACAAATAATCTGACATAGTGACCCTCGACTAGAGCAATGGTATCGCAAGTTATTGTGGGCAATTCGACAGCACTACCAACAGGTGTGCCCCATACTTAGCAGTCATACAAGCTTCGAGTCATGCCAGGTGCGCTAAATTCATATCAGGCGGCTTGTCTTTTGGTCCTTTTTCCTTCCCTCTGTCTTTCTCCGCAGAACCCTGCATCAACGCTTCCAATGTATCAATGAATCGTAGCGCCATAACTTCGTGTGACAACTTCGGATTGGCCTCGGTCGCAATCCTGAACCCTTCCGTCAACGCCTGAATCATATTCGCCTGCGATTCCGCTCGCGCTTCTTCGGTCAATTGCAAAATCTTGGCTTTGCCTTGGGCGTCTAATACCACGGCGCGGCGATTCCACTCCGCCCGCCAACTCGCCAGTCTCTGCTTGCTCACTAGACCTTCGTGCTCTTTCGGCAGGTCGACCGTGCCCATCGCCATGTCAGTCACATCGATGCCAAGTTGCTGGTTTTCGGCTACCTTGCGCGCCGTCTCCACGCCGATTCTCGGCACTTCGCGCAGCGGATGATCCGCGCTGTCGGGCGCCAGGATTTCGTCCAGCCGCATCTCGACCAGCTGATCGGAAATATCGCCGGCCCGGACGTTGGCAAATGAGAAGGCCCAATCCGGCGTGCGATCGGGCGTCAGCACCGCCGATTCGTATACCGCTCGCCGCACGGCCTCAAATGAGAAGGCATGTTCCCGGCTGGCTTCCAGCAGCGCCGGGTTGACGTGCACTCCCAGACGCTTCTTCAAGCGCGTCGTCAGACTTAAGGCCGGCGGCGGGATGTGATCGGCGTCGCCGGGCATCACCCGGTCGGTAATGCGGAAACCCAGTTCGACATCCACCTCCACCGGGATGCCGTCTTTGGTCATCACTTTCTCGCGCACGGTGCGATGCTGCGTATGCAGATCGATCGCGCCGCGAACCCGTTCGTGCGGCAGCAGGAACGTAATGCCCGGCCCCACCACGCGCGAGAAGCCGCCGCCGCGCTCGATGACGGCCGCGTTAAAATCGGCGACGGTCAGCCAGGCCGGCCCGCCGATAACCTCCGCAGCCGCCGACTCCGGCTCGTGATCCAGCCTGCCTTCCGACACACTGACATACGGCGTTCGAATGCCGAACAGCAGCGCCACCACCTGCCGCAAACTGCTGGCGGGCGGCTTCAAACCGTACAGCGCATTCATAAACTGCACCGCGCGCCACACAACAAAAGCCGTCGCCAACAGCGCGGGCAAGGCGTAGAACCCCAGCGACACCCCCACGCGCAGCCAGCCGAAGAGATCGGGGCGCGGCGGGTTGACCGCGAATTGCGTCGGCGGCGCATCCGGCGCGAAGACTTGAATCTGGCGCACCATCACCGGCCCAAACGGCTGATTATCTGCGGAGTGCAGCTGCCACTCGGTGACGTAGATGCCGACCTGGGCCGGAGCCGTCAGCACCACGGTCGCCTGCACGCTGCCCAGGCCCGCCAGCGCGGGCGGCAGAAACGGATCATTCACGGGCGAACCGACTGAATAGCTGCTGACGGCACCCTGCACGGCGTCGTTGCGGCGCACCAGTTTGACGCCGGTCCAGGTCCCGCACGAGCCGGTATTGGCGAAGCGCCACGCAATCACAAATTCCTGGTTGACGGGGACCCGATCGGCTGCCGGCGGCGGATCGGCCTCGACGGCGTTGTATTCGCACCGTTGCGCCGGATCGTAGTAGACCGGCACAACCGCCGCCGATCGGACAGCGCCGACGATCGCGAGCGCCAGCAGACTCAGCCCGAAACCGCCCAGCCGCAGCCACGCGAACAGGCGCGGATGATGCACGATCCAATCGGCCACGTGTTGGCCGCGCGACTTGCGCCGGGCGCTCATGGCTTGCCCCCCGGTTGCTCGGGCGCGAGCATCTGCCGCAGCTGCTGCAAAATCTTCAGCGAATCCAGCGTCAGCAGCGCGCGCGTGGTGGGATCTTTCGCCATCTTCTCCATGGCTTCCAGGAAGCGCAGCGTGATAAGGTCGTGGTTGCCCGTGCCGCTAGCCTGCGCCTCTTTCAGCGCATCGTTGATGCGCGCCGTCATCTCACCCTGCACCTGCGCCCGCGCCATCTCACGGGTGCGGATGGCTTCGGCTTCGGCCCGGCCTTCGATCTCGTCGGTGCGCCGCCGCCACTCGTTCTTCCACGACTCGATGCGCTGGCGCTGCACGTCCGGTGACGGCCACATCAACGGCACGGCCATAAAGCGCACATCCAGGCCGGTGGGGCGGTTGAAGTCGTCGCCCACGTCCATGCGCTGCCGCACGAAGCTCACCAGCTCATTCCGAATGCCAAAGCGCGGATGCTGAGGCTGGCCCAGCGGCGCGGTCAAATAATCCAGCGTGTAGCGCGCGATGATGTGCCGCAGCTGCGGCACCGCCACGGTCAGCACGCTGTCGGCCCAGCCGGTGCGCTGCGACTTGTCGTCTTTACGCTGGATGCGCTGCGCGTTCAGCGCTTGTCGGATAGGGTACGAATGCCAGACGAAGGGCGGCGGCCAACGCATCGGTTCCCTCACCAGATCGCGCATGCGCCGCGACTTGACGCGCTTCAGCGAAAAGAAAGCGATGATCTTCGCATCCACTGTCATGCCGTCGTTGGTCGTGGCCGGAAACGGCGGCAGCGTCAGGCGAATCTGCGGGCGCAGATCGATAATCGCATCGATCTCTTCGTTCCACTCGGTGAAGATGACGCCCGACGGGGATTGATCGCGTTCCGTGCCCGGCCCGACGATGCGCGAGAGGCCGGTGGCAGTGCGCAGTACCACCACGCTGGTGCTGTCGGTGACGATGACGCCGCGCTTGGACAGCGCCTCGTCGGTCTCGTGCTTGTGTTTGGCGGGCGCCTCGCCGTTCGTCATGACGATCTCTTTGCCGTCGCGCACCAGCGACATGGGCGTGCGCCCGCTGAACAAATAGTTAAAGAACAGCCGGTAAGCGCCTGCGTATTCTTCGCGCGTGTTGGCAATCGGCAGCAGTTTAGGGGCCAGGCCGAAGAACGTCATGAGGCCTGCGCCCAGGCCCGTGATCAGAATCCAGTACACGTCAAAGCTCGGGCGTGCATTCAGCGCCACGCAGGCCAACAGGGGGAGTAGTGCCAGTATAACCAGCCAGCGGGGGGCCAGTTTTTGCAGACGACGGCGCAGGTTCTTCATAGCCCATTCACAATGATAACGATTAGAGGTGAAATATAGCATAAACACAGCGCAAAGACCAATAGGTAGCGCGGCTGGCATATGCACGGTCGCCAATCGCAGTATAATCACCCTATGACCCGATCGGCCGTCTCCGCTGAATCAATCACCCTCCGCCTGGAGGCCATGACCTACGGCGGCGAGGCATTGGGCCGCGCGGACGGACGCGCCATCTTTGTGACGGGCGGCTTGCCCGGCGAAGTGGCGCGCGTCGCGATCACGGAAGAGCGCAAGCACTTCGCGCGCGGCTGTGTCCTCGATGTGCTTGAACCCTCGCCCGATCGCACCTTGCCGCGCTGTCCGCACTTCGGCTTCGACGATCAAGCGTGCGGCGGCTGTCACTGGCAGCACATCGATTACGCCGCGCAGCTGCGCTTCAAGCGCGACATCGTGCGCGATCAACTGCGGCGATTGGGCAAGATTGAAGACGCCCCGGTGCGCGAGACGATCCCCAGCCCAAATGTGTGGGCCTATCGCAATCACGCGCAGTTCAGTGTAAACCCGATCGGCCAACCGGGCTTTCAGGCCGCGCGCAGCCATCGCACCGTGCCGATTCGCGAATGTCACACCGTTGAGCCGGAAATTTTGCAGTGGTTGAAGGCGAGTCAACAAGTCAGCCAGTCGGCGAGTCGGCGAATTGGCGTTCGATCACGAACAGCGTTTTGTGTTCACGACGTTGAGTTGCAGGTTTCGGATGAGAGTTTCTTTCAAGTCAATACGTCCTTGATCGAGACGTTGATCGATCAGGTGCTGGCGCGATTGGAGTTGCGCGGCACAGAGACGGTCCTCGATGCGTACTGCGGCGCTGGCCTGTTTAGCCGCTTCATCGCGCGGCGCGCCGCGCGCGTCATCGGCATCGAGTCCAACCGCAGCGCCAGCGCCGATGCCCGTGTGAATCTGGCTGCCTTCGATCACATCGCACTGCACACGGGCGCGGTGGAAGACGTGCTGCCCGGCCTGACCGATCACATCGATGCGCTGGTTGTCGATCCGCCGCGGGCGGGCTGTGCGCCGGCCGTCGTGCGGGCCGTGATCGCGCAGCAGATCGATCGGGTGGTGTACGTCAGTTGCGATCCGGCCACGCTGGCGCGCGATGTGCGTATCCTGATCGATCACGGTTACGCGTTGATCGACGTGCAGCCGATCGACCTCTTTCCTCAAACTTATCACATCGAAACGGTTGCTTTGTTGCTCCGATCAAATCGCGCTATACTGTAGCCGGAGGATGTCATGCCTCAAAAGTATGCCGCGCGGTATACCCTCATTGCGATGCTGATCGCCATCGTCTTCGTCATCGCGCACGCCACGCTCGATTTGCTGGAAATCGGCCTGCCCGTTACCCTTGAGTCGTATCGCCTCACGCTGGGCGTCGGCGATCTGCTGGTGATGACTACACCGTTTTCATTTAGCCTGCTCGCCTATCTGGCGGGCCGCCAGCGCGATCGGGTTGACGCGCAGCGGCGCTATTTCGGCGCGATCAATCAGCTCAATCGCACGCTGACGCGCGCGCTCGATCTCGATCAGACGCTGCCGGAAGCGCTGGCGCAAATTGCCGCTGCCCTGGGGCTTGATCATGCCGCCCTCTATCTGTTCGATCGTGATCAATTGACGTTGAGCGCCACCACGCCGGACTTGCCGGACGTGCTGGTCGCGCTGATGGAGCACGGTCAATTGGAGCAATGGCTGCCGGCCTTGCTGCCGCGCACGCCCGATCAGGCGCTGGTGACGCTGGACCTGACCGATGATCCCGTGGTGCCGATCGATTTGCGCCGCAGCGACTATCGCGGTCTGGTGAGCGTGCTGCTGGTGGCTGAAGGCCGTAATCTGGGCCTCTTGCTGGCGACGAGCCGTCGCCCGGCGCATCTGTCCGCGGAGCAGACCAGTTTCTTGTTGGCGACCAGCAGTCAGATCGGCACGGCGGTGGCGCGGGTCAAGCCGTATGCCGAATTGAAACGTCGCGCGCGCGATCTGGACGCCATCGCACAGGTGAACCGCACCTTGTTGGCCGGCATGGGCCTGGACGATCTGCTGGACATGATCGTGAATGCCGCGCAGGTGCGCTTTGGCTTGCCGTATGTGGCCGTGCTATGGGTAGATGAGGCGGCCAATGAGTTTGTGGTGCGCGCCCAGGCCGGCCCGCTGGCCGCCAATGCGCCGTTAGGATTGCGGCTCAAATTGACCCAGGGGTTGTCGGCGCACGTGTATCGTACCGGCCAGTCGTACCTGGCGCGCGATGTGCGCAGCGAGTCGGAGTTCATACCCGCCTCGGACGCGCCGGTGTTATCATCGCTATTGGTGCCGATGAAAGCCTCCGGCCGGGTGCTGGGCATCATGGCCTTCGACAGTCTGGGGCTGGATGCCTTTACTGAAGCCGATGTGGCCGCGCTGACCACGTTGACGGATCAGATGACCATCGCCGCCGAGAATGCGCGCCTGTATGCCGAGGCGCAGCGCGAGCGCCGCCGCAGCGCGGCAATTTTACGCAGCACACGCGACGTGGTGGTCTTGATCGGGCCTGATCAGCTGGTGCAGCTGCTGAATCCCGCCGCCGAGCGTGTGTTGGAGGTGACGACCGAAACGGGGAGCGATCAGTTGCTGGACAAGATGTTGAAGGAGCCGGCCTTGCGCGAGGCGTATCAATGGCTGAGCAGCCGTTCGCTCGATGAGGACAGCCCGCCGCGCGAGGTCATGCTGGGCAGCAACGCCGTTTATGCCGTCACGCTGACCACCGCCCGAGACGAGGCCGGACAGTTCTTTGGGCGCGTGCTGGTGATGCAGGACATCACGTATTTGAAGCAGCTGGATCAGTTCCGGACGCAGATGATCCAGATGGCCTCGCACGATCTGCGCAACCCGTTGGGCGTGGCGATGGGTTATCTGGAACTCTTGACCGACGATCTGAAGCCGTTGACGCCGCTGCGGCGGCAGGTGTTGACCGGGCTGGGCCACGCGCTGACCCGCATGCAAAATCTGGTGACTGATCTGCTGGATATGGAGCGCATCGAGGCAGGCGCCGATCGACGCCGCGAGCCGGTGCAGTTGAATGCGCTGGCCCAAACGATTGTCGACGAATTACGCGAACAGGCTGAAGCCAAACAGCAGACGCTGGAGGCTGCGATTGCGCCCGAAGTGCCGGCCGTGACCGGTGATCCGATCCGGTTGAAGCAAGCGCTGATCAACCTCATTGGCAACGCGATCAAGTACACGCCCGATCGCGGCCACATCTGGGTGCGCCTGCACCCGGGCAAGCATCAACTGGTGTTTGAGGTGCAGGATACCGGCTACGGCATGTCAGCAGCCGCGCAGGCCAAACTCTTTCAGCGCTTCTTCCGGGCCAAGACGCGCGGGACCGAGCACATCGACGGTACGGGGCTGGGCCTGAGCCTGGTGAAAGCCGTCATCGAGCAGCACGGCGGCCGTATCAGCGTCACCAGCGAAGAAGGCCAGGGCAGCACATTTCGGGTAGAATTACCGATAGTCGATGATCAGTAATTGGTGATTGGCAATCGGTAACCATCAACCAATTACCGATTGACCAATCTACTAATCTACCAACATACCAATCTACCAACACCACCTCCATGCCCAAGACCAAAACCAAAACTCAATTTGTCTGTCAGCAGTGCGGTTCCGTGCAGCTCAAGTGGATGGGCCGCTGTCCCGATTGCGGCGAATGGAATTCGTTCGTCGAAGTGATCGAGGAACGATCGAGTCCGCGCGATCGATCGGGCGGCGGGCCGCGCGCCGTGCCGATCAAAGTAAGCGACATCCAGACCGATCGCGCCGATCGCATCCCGATGGCGATGGAGGAGTTCAGCCGCGTGTTGGGCGGCGGCATCGTGCCGGGCTGTCTGGTGCTGGTCAGCGGCGATCCCGGCATCGGCAAATCGACGTTGCTGATGCAGGTGGCGACGCAGGTCGCGGAGACGCACGGGCCGGTGCTGTATGTGTCGGGCGAAGAGAGCGCGCAGCAGATCAAGATGCGGGCCGAGCGGTTGGGCGGCGGCAACAGCCCCCTGTATCTGCTGACTGAAACCGATCTGGACGAAGTGCTGGCGCACATCGCACAGTTGAAGCCGCGCCTCGCCATCCTCGATTCGATTCAGACGATGCAAGTGAGTGATCTCACGTCTGCGCCGGGATCGATTTCGCAGGTGCGCGAGTGCGCGGCGCGGGCGCAGGCGTTAGCCAAGTCCACTGGCACGAGTGTGTTTCTGGTGGGGCACGTCACCAAGTCGGGGTCGATTGCCGGGCCCAAGGTGCTGGAGCATATCGTCGATACGGTGTTGTATCTCGAAGGCGATCGTTTTCACACCTATCGGTTGTTGCGCGCGATCAAGAATCGTTTTGGCGCGACCGATGAAGTGGGTGTGTTTGAGATGCGCGGTACGGGCATGGCCGAAGTGGCTAATCCCAGCGAGGCGTTTTTGGCGGAGCGCTTGCCCAATGCACCGGGGTCGGCCATCGCGGTCACGCTGGAAGGCACGCGCCCGCTGCTGGTTGAAGTGCAAGCGTTGTGCAGCACCAGCGCCTTTGGCTTGCCGCGCCGCACTGCCAACGGGCTGGATGTCAATCGGTTGTTGTTGACGACCGCCGTGTTGAGCAAGCGCATCGGCT
>JACRBO010000716.1 GCA_016219235.1 Chloroflexota bacterium | reverse complement strand
TGGTCTACAGTGTGCTGGAAGCGGCGATGCGCCGCATGGATTTGCAGCTCGATCTGCCGGCCAAGATTATGCGGCAAGAGTATTCGTGGGTGCCGGCGCGGAATAGCGCGCGTTAGTGCCCGATTTAGGAGGCTGCCATGTTAGCAGTCAAGACATATAGTATACCCCGGTCCGAACCGCGCACCCGGCGTCGCTCGCGCCGGTCCGCATCTGCGCGGCCCGGCAAGGTGCTGGTGGGCTACAGCGCCGTGGAGAAGTTGAATCGCGGCGAAGCGCGCGATCTGGAAACCGATCTGGAAACGATCGATACGGCGAAGGGGCTGGCGCACAACCTGGGTCTGGCCGGTTTCGACGCCGAGACCTACATCGTGCACACGCTCGACGACGTGGATGCGGTGGCCGAGAACTTCGACCTGAACGATCTGCTGTTCTTCAATCTGTGCGAGCACCTCAACGGCGTGGCGACCGACGACGTGAAGATCACCACGCGCATGGATAAACTCGGCATTCACTACACCGGCGCACCAACGGCGGCCTTGAAGCGCTGCCTGGACAAGGCCCGCACCAAGCATGTGCTGGAACTGAACGAGGTCTCCACTGCGCCGTATCAAGTCTTCACGTGCGCCGAGCAGGCTAATCGTGTGCCGCTGCCCGCCATCGTGAAGCCCGTGTCGGAAGATGCCAGCCTGGGCATCACGCGCGAGTCGGTGGTGTTCGACGAGACACAGCTGCGCGATCGGGTGCAGTACGTGCTGGATGTCTATCGCCAACCGGCGTTGGTCGAGCAATATATTGTGGGGCGTGAATTCAACGTGGGTATGTGGGGCAACGGTGAATTGCACACGCTGCCGATTGCGGAACTGAGTTTCGCCAACTGGAGCGATCCGTATCAGCAGTTCTGCCATTTCGATGCCAAGTGGAATCCTGACTCGCTGGAATATCAGACGATGCCGGTAATTTGCCCGGCAGACATTGAGACGGAGTTGGCCGATCGGATTTACAATGTGGCGCGCCGCTCGTACACTGCGTTAGGCTGCCGCGATTACGCGCGCGTCGATCTGCGGGTGCAAGACAATGTCCCGTATGTGTTGGAAGTGAATCCCAATCCGTGCCTGGCGCAGGATGCAGGCTTCCCCAATGCGGCGCGCGTGGCGGGCTACGATTATCCTGCGATGGCGACCCAGATCGCCGAATGGGCCTGGTGGAGGCGCGGTCGTCATGCCTGAGTTTGAAATTGGCCCGACGCGGGCGGATGAAGACGAAGCGATTCTGGCGATGACGGTGGAAGCCGGCGTCTTCAATCAAAAAGAAAATTCCACGGTTCGTGAACTACTCGATGGGTATTACGAAGGCCCGGAGATTTCCGGCTACAACTTCCTCAGTTGCCGCGAGGATGGGCGACTGCTGGGCTACGCCTGCTACGGTCCGCGTGAACTGTCGAGCAACGGCTACGATTTATACTGGATCTGCGCGTCGATCCATGCGCGCAACAAAGGCGTAGGCCGCGCGCTGATGCGGAGCGTAGAGGAAGAGATCGTGAAGCGCAACGGGGTGTGGGTGGTGATCGAAACGTCGGACACCGATCACTATGCTCCAGCGCGGCGCTTATATGAACATTGCGGCTATACGCTGGCGATGTATCTGCCCGATTTCTACTGCGACGGCGACGGCTTGTGTACGTACACGCGCCGCGTGCGGTAAGGCAAACTGGCCCACTGAAAAAACCCAAAGTCTCACGCAAAGAGGCAAAGGATTCTTAAGGTGTGGCCGCAGATGGTTGAACTTTCGACGCCAAGAACCTGGATTCATCTTGGCGGCTTTGCGTGAGGGATAGTTTTTTCAAAGACTCCGAAACTTCAAAAGAAAAGACCCTTCGAGCTTTGAAATTCGAAGGGTCTTCTCTTTACGATTGCCCCGTTTCCAACCGGTAGCCGTAGTTGCGCACCGTGCGTATCAACTGTGGATGACTGGGATCGACTTCCAGTTTGCGGCGCAGGAACCAGATATAGCGCCGCACGTAGCCGCTATCGATGCCGCGCAGCGCGCCCCACACCGTCTCCCGCAAACGCGCCTCAGATACGGCCGTGTTGGCATTCTCCACCAGGCATTGCAGCAGGCGAAACTCGGTCGGCGTGAGATCGATCGGGTGTTCGGCGCGCATGACTTGCCGCCGATCCAGATCGATCGTGAGATCGCCAAAGACGTAGTGCCGCTGCGTATTGCTCTGGCGCGCCTTCTCCGCCCGATTGAGCACGGCCTCGATGCGGGCCGCCAGTTCCATCAGGCTGAAGGGTTTGGTCACATAGTCGTCGATGCCCAGGTTGAAACCGCGCAGCTTGTCGACCTCGCTGTCTTTGGCCGAAACCATGATCATGGGCACGTCCGAGAGTTCGCGTACGCGGGCGGCCATCTCCCAACCGTCCATGCCCGGCATCATCACGTCGAGCAAGATCAGGTTCGGGCGTTCATTGAACAGCACGCGCAGCCCTTCGACGGCGGACGAGGCCGAGAATACCGCGTAGCCTGATTCGCGCAGAAATGTCCCCAGGATTTTCCAGACATCAGGATCATCGTCGACGACCAGGATCTTCTTCATAAGGCATGCATCTCCCGTAGGCTGGGCTGGTGTTGAGGCCCGCGACAAGTAACAAATGCCACGCGGGGGCGCTCGGCACGTCTAAATTATATACCAGGCTGAAATGTGCTGCAACATGAATCTACGGGATGGCTAACGCTTAGCGTCGAATAAGCGGCAGAAGGACCCTGGGATTGCCGAAACTGGGCACGATCAACGACCAGCGATTTAAGGTGCCGCTGCCCGTCGCGGCCACATTGCATACTTCAAGTCGCCAGTCACCGGCAAGCCGGCGGCCAAACAACGGCGTCAGGCTTGCATCGGGCACGCGCACGTATTTGTAGAATGGAACATTGAGGTTATGATTCTCGGTACCGACCGGGCCAAATGGCGAACTGTCGTCCCACAGCACGTCCAGATTTTGACCGCTCCCGCCGGTATCGCCCAATAGATGGATCACCTGATTGTTAGGCGCGTATAAATTGACCCGCAGATTGCCGCGCGGCTCGAAAGCAATATTCGCGCCGACATACACCGTGCCGATCACGTACGGGCCGGTGATCGACGTCGTACTGGTGACGCACATCTGACTGCCAATGGTTTGCGAGATGTTGTTGCTATAGCCGATAACCTCGTAAGCGCCAATATCGCAGGTGGAACCTTGCGGCCGCGACACTCCGCGCTGATCGATGGCGGGACAGCCCGTGTTATTGCCGGTGTCGAGGGCGGGGCTACTGCTCAGCAGGCTGCGCGTGGGCGTCGAGCCGCCGTTGTTTTGCAGCACACCGAGCAGCGGATCGGTGTTGCTGATGTCGCCAGTCGCGGTCAGGCCACAGCTGGCGTCGCTGCCCAGATTATGGCTGAGCGAGGTGATGGCGCCGGAGCAATTGACGCCGCCCGTGCTGTTGGCAATGATGGTGTTGGCTAAGGATAGGGTGCCGCCATTGCGCGCCAGCGCCGGCCAGCTGTTGTGGCTGATGGTGCCGTTGAGGATGTTGAGTGTGCCGCCCTCGTTCAGAATTGCGCCGGTGGTCGAGCTAAGCACCGCGTTATTGCTAAGCGTGACGTTGGTCAGCTGGGCGCTGGCTGCGCCAGCGTTGTACAGGCCGCTGCCGCCTTGTAGGGTAGTGGTGTTGCTATACAGCGCGCCCTGGGTGAGTGTGAGTACACCGCGATTGTTGATGCCCCCACCCTGCTGCCCGGCTGAATTGAGGAGGCCAGACACATTGGCCAGGGTTAAGCGGCCATTGCTATCATTGTAGACACCGCCGCCGCCGCCATTGGAAGACCGATTGTTCTTGATTGTCAAGTTGCTGGCCGTGGTCGGCGCGTTATTGTAGAACCCGCCGCCACTGCCGGACGCGGTATTGTTCTCCAGGGTCAAGCCGGTTACCGTCAAACGGCTGTTGACCACGGCATAAATGCCGCCGCCGCTGAGGCCGGCCTGGTTGTTCGACACGATAGCCGACGTTAGATTGGCCGTAATATCGCCATATAGGCCGCCGCCGAATAGATCGCTTTGATTATTGGTGATCTGACTGTTGATGAGCGTGAGGGTGCCGCTGATGCTGGCCGCATAAATGCCGCCGCCACTGACCGCTCGATTATCCGACACAAGCGTGTCTACCATAGTCAACGTGCCGTTGGTACTCGCGCTATAGAGGCCGCCGCCGATGCCATTAATCGCGGTGTTGCCACGGATTGTTACACCGGTCAGTGTGGCGCTGCCGTCATTATATAGCCCGCCGCCATGCGTAATAGCAGCCTGATTGTTGCGCAGCGTCGTATTGTTCAAGGTTAGCTGGCCCGTCGCCAGGTTGAAAATACCGCCGCCGCCTGTCGAAGCCAGACTGCAAGTGATGAGACTGCCCGTGTCAATGGCAATGACTGCATTGTAGATGGCGCCGCCTGAAGCGGTGCTGGTGTGGTTGCTAATGTAGGTGTTGTTACTGGAGACGAAGCGCGCGCCCGGCCCGGCATTGTAAACGCCGCCGCCTTCGTTCGCCGTGTTATTGCTGAGGGTGCTGCCCGATACCGTCAAGTTTCCGGCATTGCCAATGCCGCCGCCCAGGTTGGCGCTGTTATTGGCGATGGTCACGCCGGTCAAGGTGGCAATGCCCAGGTTGTACAGGCCGCCGCCGCGCTGTCCGCCCTGGCCGAGATTGTTCGCCAGCGTGACGTTGGTCAGATTGAGGGTGCCCAGACTGTAGATGCCACCGCCGCCGCTGGTGGCGATGTTGTCATAGATCACCATATTCGATAGATGGGTCGTGCCGCCGCTGATGAGTAGTCCGCCGCCCAGCCCGCTGCTGCCCGATCGACCCTTCTGCACCGTCAGGCCCGTGATCGTGACGACGATGTTTTCACCCGCCCCGGCAATGACCACGGCCGTATCCAGACTGCTGCCATCGATAATGGTGACGCCGGCCCCGGCGCCTTGCAGCGTCAGACTTTCAAAGATATCCAGGTTTTCATAGAAGGTGCCCGCGCCGATGATGATGGTGTCACCCGAAGCCGCTAGATCAATCGCGCGCCCGATGTTGCGGCAGGCGCTGGCCGCCGATTCGCAGGTGTTGTCGTCGCCGGTGACGGCCACATGCCAGGTCGTGGCCGCTGGCGCGGCCTCGCTCCTAAACGTCGGACCGGTCAGGCCGATGAGCAGGGTGCAAGCCAGCAGCGCAGGGAGCAGCCTGTGCCAGTGGAACGTGAGTTGACGAGCAGAAGTTGAGGGAGTCATGACTGAGTCCTGTGTGAGCGATTGAAAGCCTGACAGCCAGTCTACTTGCGAACCAGCGGCAAGTACACATAGGCGCCCGTGATTTCAATGCTCTGCTGAGTGATGAACGTGCCGCTATCGTTATGCGCGGTCAGGCTGATGACGTGTGTGCCAGCCTGCGCCCAGTGATACGTGGCCCGGTCGGTGCCCTGCCCCGTGACCGGCGCCGGCGACCAGGTATAGTCGATAGGCGTCGCTGCGTCGATGGGAGCAACGGTAGCTGTGAACGCCAGAGCGGCGTTGATATAGCCGGTAATTGGCCCGTCGAGGGTGACGCCCGTGAGCGGCGGCGCACTGACAATCGTGCGCGTGGCGGTGACCACCGGGTCGATCGGGTTGTTCGCGTAGACCGTCAGGGCGTGCTCGCCCAGGGTCGTCAGCGTGTAGGTCGCAATCTCGGTATATTGGCCCTGATCGGGTTCCGGATCCCATAAATAGCCGATGGGCTGCGTAGCCGTGACCGGCTGTGCCGCGACCTGATAGGCATGGGGGA
>JACRBO010000073.1 GCA_016219235.1 Chloroflexota bacterium | reverse complement strand
GCCGCCGCCGTCGTCAAACTCAACTCTTCCACGCGCAGCGTATCCGGCTCGATCGCCGCGTTGAAGATCGACGGCACGCTGATGGCGATCACGGCCAGGATCGTCATCGTGGCATCCAGACCCACGTGCCCCCGATTGAATTTCTGCAGCCCGTTCTTCAAGCCGCCCGCCAGAATGCTCAAGCCCAACACCAGCAGCAGATTACCCAGAATCGAGCCGATGATCGACGCCTTCACCAGATCGAGCAGCCCCGCGCGGATCGCAAACAGCGTGATGATCAACTCTGCCGCATTGCCCAGCGTGGCATTAAGCAGGCCGCCGATGCGCGGCCCGGTTTTCTCGGCCAACGCCTCCGTCGCTACACCCATCAAGCCCGCCAGCGGAATCACCGCCAGCGCTGAAGTCGCAAAGATGATGAGATCGCCCCAGTGCGCCAGTTCGGCAATCAATGCGATCGGCGCAAAGGCCAATAACCACTTGATTTTTCCCATGTCCACTCCCGTTATGAAATTGGATTAACAAACATCGGTGCTGTTGCTTGCCGCGGCACGATGACGTTCAGCGCGCGCGGCGCCACCTCGATCGTGATCGGCGTCTGCCCGTTCGGTTCCGCGTCCACGTGCGCATAGCACGGCCGCTTGGCGCGAATGTGAAGGCGTTTACCTCGCAGCGAAATCACATCGGAGTCCTGGGCTGTGCGCCGCAACAAGACCAGCGCCATGTGGCGCAGTGCTTCGCGGAAACTGCCGCCTTTGAAAATAGCCACGTCCAGCCAGCCGTCGTCGAGCCGGGCGTCCGGCGCGGTCTTCACGCTGCCGCCGTACAACTGCGCATTGCTGATCAGCACCATCAGCGCCCGGCACTTGATCTCGCGCTGATCAATCGAGATTGTCATGCGGGTGCCGCGATACTTCGTCGCGATCCAGAAGGCACGCCACGTATAGCCGACAATGCCAAAGCGCTTGACCCACGGTGGCCGCGGCTCGATCTGCGCTGTGACGTGCGCATCCAGGCCCACACCCGCCCACAGCACAAAGTAGCGGCCGTTAGCGCAGCCCAAATCGATCGGGCGGATGACGCCCTCCGCCATCGATCGCGCCGCATCCGACAATTGTTGCATGTACAACGGCAGCGGCACCGGCACGCCGATCTGTCGCGCCCATACATTGGCCGTGCCGCTGGGCAAGACGCCCAACGCCACACTGCTCGCAGCGAGTGCATTGGCCGCTTCATTGAAACTGCCATCGCCGCCCGCCACCAGCACCGCATCTTGATGTTGATCACGCGCTTGCGCGGCCAGGCGTTGCAGGTCGCCCGCGCACTGCGTGGCCTGCACATCGATCTGCCAGCCGCGCTCGCGCAGCACCGTCACTGCGCCGGGCAAAGCCGCGCCGACGTTGTGAGTGCCCGCTACCGGATTGTAAATGACGGTGGCACGTGTGCCGGGACCGAGTGAAGCAGGTGACCGCTGATCGTTGCTCATGGTTCGCGCTGATTATAGTTGATTGCCCCGTTATTTGACAACCGCACTTTGTCGAATTGCGGTACAATAGCGCCCGTTGCTGATTGACAGATGACGATAGGCTGGTGCTGATCATTCAACTGTCATTTGTCATTGTTAATTGTTCATTGCTAATTGCCCATGGCCGATTACATTCTCAACAATCGCTATCGCTTGCTGGCCCAGGTCGCCAGCGGCGGCATGGCCGTGGTCTACAAGGCCCACGACTTGACGCTGAACCGCGTGGTGGCCGTCAAAATTCTGCGCGAGAACTTCGCGGATGATTCGGGTTTTCGCGCGCGCTTTCAAAGCGAAGCGCAGGCCGCGGCCAACCTGGCACATCCCAACATCGTCACCGTGTACGACTACGGCCAGGATGGCAATCGCGCCTACATTGTGATGGAGTTTGTGGAAGGCCGCGATCTGAAGAGCGTCATTCGCGCGGAGTCGCCGCTGCCGATGGATCGTGCGATCGACTTGATGGCGCAGGCGTGCGCGGCACTAGGCCACGCGCATCGCGCCGGGTTGGTGCACTGCGACGTGAAGCCCCAGAATCTCATCGTGACGCCCGACGGCCGCTTGAAGGTGACGGACTTCGGTATCGCGCGCGCCATCTCGCAGAGTCTGCCGCAGAACGTCGAGACCGTCTGGGGCACGCCGCATTATTTCTCGCCCGAGCAGGCCGCCGGTGAAACGCCCACGCCCGCCAGCGATGCCTACAGTCTGGGCGTCGTGATGTACGAGATGCTGTCGGGGCGGTTACCCTTTGATGCAGACAATCACACCGACCTGGCGATGCAGCATTTGCAGGACGAGCCGCCGCCACTCACTGCGATCAACCCCGCCGTGCCCATCCAGATCGAGCAGATCATCAATCGGGTGATGGCGAAAGACCCTGCGGCGCGTTATCGTACCGCCGATCAATTTGGCCGTGCCCTTATGGACTATCGCCGTATGGCCGATCAGATGACGGGCCTGCAAAATGCCGTGCCGATCAATGTGGGATCAAATTCAACCACCGTGGGGGCCGCTGCCCGCCCGATCGCGCCTGCGGCGCCCGCGGGGACCGATTGGTTAGGCTGGATTTTAGGCGCTTTAGCCGCCATCGCCGTGATTGGTTTAATCCCGTTGTTGTTCCTGGTGCTGCGCGCTTACTCTGCGCCGCCGCCCGTCGAGGCCGGTGCCTTGACGCCATCACCCAATCCCACGGCCGTTGGCGAAGCGACTCTGCCGCCGTTTGCGGAGCAAGTGCTGATCCCCAAGTTTGTTGGGCTGACGCAAAAAGATGCGGAACAACTGGCCGGGACGACGGGGCTGCAACTCGTCATCGGGCCGGGGCGCTTTGACGCGCAGATTCCCAGCGGAGCGGTGGCCGCGCAGAATCCGCTGCCGGGCCGCCGCGTGCCGCGCAACTCGCCGGTCGAGATCAACCTGAGTCAAGGCCCGCAGATTTCGCCGATGATCAACGTGCTGAACTTCACGTATGAAGAAGTGGCCGCCGGTCTGACGCCGTATGGCTGGGACATTCGTTTAGTCGAAGAATACAGCCAGGAACCGTACCACAAGATTTTGAAGCAAGAGCCGCCGGCCGGCTTGCCGCTGGCCGCCAGCCAGCCCTTGACGCTGACGGTGAGCGGCGGCACTACCGTAACGCTCGGTGTCAATCTATCCGATCAGATCACGCTCGACGCCGCGAACCTGCCGCTGGATCAGATCAAGCGCGGCATGGCCATTGATCTGACGTTGTTCTGGCGCGGCCAGCGCCGCCTCGCCACACCGTATACCGTCTTCGTACACCTGATCGATCCAAACGGCCAGCTGCGCCAGCAGATCGATACCGAACCGGGTGCGGGTACAGCCCCCACGCCGTCGTGGACACCGGGCATCACCGTGACCGATCGGTATGCCATGGACGTGCCGGCGAATCTGCCGCCGGGCGTCTATCAACTGCGCGCCGGCCTGTACCCCACCGGCCAGCCCCTCAATCGTCTGGCTGTGACCGATCCGGGCAAAGCCAGTGTCGATTCGGACAGCATCCTCATTCGTCAGATCACCGTTTTGCCGTAGAGATTTGGAAATTAGAGGTTGGAGGTTGGAGGCCCGCAGACCGATTCAGCGTTATCGCGACCTCGGTACCTATCAGTGCGCCCGGAACTTGAGCGTGCCAATCCATGAATTGCTCGAAAGGTTGCCCTCTACCGGACAATTTGGTCTGTGCGATCAAATGAAACAGCCCAGTAGCTGGCGTTAGACTCCTACCAGGAGATCTCACTCCAATCTCTAATTTCTAACCTCCATCCTCCAACCTCCAATTTTCTCCCCTACCACTAGCTCATTTCTAATAGCAGGGTCATAGGAATTAAGGTATAATTTTGAAAGTCATCACAGAGAATTAGGTGAGAGAGGCTTAACGGGAGGTTCCGGTGAATACAGCACGACCCAGAAATAATTTTGTGTACCTGATCATTGTGATCGCCATTGGCGCGATTATCTTTACGGCGTTGCGCGGCAACACCACGCAGTCGGAAGATGTGCCTTTGTCGCAGGTGGCGGCTTTGATCAATAGCGGCAAAGTGACCTCGGTCAACGTGATCGACAACGATGTCCGCGTGGCGCAAAGCGGCGGCGATGTGATCACGACGCGCAAAGACCCGTCAACGGATCTATCGACCCAGTTGAAATCGCTGGGCGTGTCAGAAGAAGCGTGGTCCAAAGTCAAGTATTCGGTTGATCGGCCGCCGGAGTGGGGCACGTGGCTCAGCACGTTGAGCTTCCTGCTGCCCGGCTTGCTCGTCGTCGGCTTGATCTACTTCATGTTCCGGCAAGCGCAAGGCACCAACAATCAGGCGATGTCGTTTGGCAAGAGCCGCGCCCGCATGTTCACGGGCGAGCATCCCACTGTCACGTTTGAAGATGTGGCCGGCGCGGAAGAGGCCAAGCACGACCTGCAAGAAGTCGTCGAGTACTTGAAAGAGCCTGAAAAATTTGTGTCGCTGGGCGCGCTCATTCCCAAGGGCGTGCTGCTCGTCGGCAGCCCCGGCACGGGTAAAACCCTGCTGGCCAAGGCGGTCTCTGGCGTAGCCGGTGTGCCCTTCTTCAGCATCAGCGGTTCCGAATTTGTCGAGATGTTTGTCGGCGTGGGCGCGTCCCGCGTGCGTGATCTGTTCGATCAGGCCAAACGGCACAGCCCGTGCATCGTCTTCGTCGACGAGATCGACGCGGTCGGCCGCCACCGCGGCGCGGGCCTGGGCGGCTCGCATGACGAGCGCGAGCAAACGCTGAATCAAATTCTGGTCGAGATGGACGGCTTCGATACTGACACCAACGTGATCGTGGTCGCGGCCACCAACCGCCCCGATATTCTCGATCCCGCCCTGATGCGCCCCGGCCGGTTCGATCGGCGCGTGGTGCTCGATCGGCCCGATATGAAG
>JACRBO010000712.1 GCA_016219235.1 Chloroflexota bacterium | reverse complement strand
GGCTGCCAGGCGATCAAATCATGGATTTTCACAGCGTGCCGCAACAGGTTGAGCGGATCTCAGTTGGCTTTTATCGCCTCGACACAGGCGAACGACTGACCATTGACGGTACAGCCGAAACTGAATTCATTATCCAGAATGAACCCTAATTCCAATTTCCAACCTCCAACTTCCAATATCAAAAACGTCGTCATCATCGGCGGCGGGCCGGCGGGCCTGACGGCCGCCTACGAATTGAGCAAACAGGGCATCAAGCCGATCGTGCTGGAGAAGGGCGCGCGCGTCGGCGGCATCGCGCGCACCGAGGTGTACAAGGGCTATCGCATGGACATCGGCGGACATCGCTTCTTCACTAAGGTGCCGGAAGTGGAAGCGCTGTGGCACGAGATTCTGGGCGATGATTTTCTGGTGCGCCCGCGCCTGAGCCGCATTTATTACAATCGCAAATTCATTTTGTATCCGCTGCGCTTTGCCGATGCGTTGAGCAAGCTGGGCGTGTTGCAGAGTTTTCTGGTGTTGATGAGTTATTTCCGCTCCAAGATTTTTCCTTACCGGAATGAGCGCACCTTTGAAGAATGGGTGTCCAATCGGTTTGGGACGCGGCTGTATCGCATCTTTTTCAAGACGTATACTGAGAAGGTGTGGGGCATTCCCTGCAATCAACTCAGCGCCCTGTGGGCGGCCCAGCGCATTCAAAACCTGTCGCTGCCGCGCGCGGTGATGGGCGCGCTGTTCGGGGCGCGCGGCGCGAAGAATGTCAAATCGCTGATCGAGGAGTTTCACTATCCGCGGCTGGGGCCGGGCATGTTGTGGGAACGCGCGCAGCAGTTGATCGAGCAGCGCGGCGGCGAGGTACGCCTGAATGCGGACGTGATCCAGGTGCGGCATGATCATGGCCGCGCGACGAGCGTGGTGGTCCGATCGAACGGCGGCGGCCAGCCGCACGACGAGACGATCGAGGCGGACGCCGTCATCTCGACCATGCCGATCAGCGAACTCGTCGCCAAACTCGATCCGCCCGCGCCGGCCGATGTGTGCGATGGCGCAGCCCAACTGACGTATCGCGATTACTTCACGGTGGGCTTGATCGTCAATCGGCGCGACCTGTTCCCCGATAACTGGATTTACATTCACGCACCGGAAGTCAAGGTCGGACGCATTCAGAACTTCAAAAACTGGAGTCCTGAGATGGTGGCCGATCACAGCAAGACGTTTCTGGGGCTGGAGTATTTCTGCAATGAAGGCGACGAGTTGTGGAACATGAGCGATGAGGCGTTGATTGCGCTGGGCACGCGCGAACTGGAAACGATGGGGCTGGCGCATGCGGCCGACGTGGAAGACGGCACGGTGATTCGCCAGTTGAAGACGTATCCGGTGTACACCGGTGAATACGAGTCCTACCTCGAACGCATTCGCGGCTTCCTGGATTCGATCCCGAATCTGCAAACGGTGGGCCGCAACGGATTGCACATGTACAACAATCAGGACCACTCGATGTTGACGGCGATGCTGGCCGTGAAAAATCTGCTGGGGCAGGGCGCGCACGATGTGTGGTCGGTCAACGTCGAGCGCGCGTATCATGAAGAAGTGCGCCTGCCGTCGAGCGCGGTGGACTAAGCGTTATCTTGTCTCGCTGAAACTGTGACAAGATGACATGCTGACAAGATGACACGATGAGTTCTCACTCGTCACTCGTTACTCATTACTCGTCAAAGTTTTTCAATATCAAAACGATCCTCATTCTCTTCGTTTTGCTGGCTTCGCTGTACAGCATCGTTACCCCTATTTTTGAAGCCTCCGATGAGCTGTGGCACTATCCGCTGGTGCAGTGGTTGAGCAAGGGCAATCCGCTGCCCGTGCAGGACGCGAAGAACGTGGGGCCGTGGAAGCAGGAGGCCAGCCAGCCGCCGCTGTACTATTACCTGACAGGCTGGGCCACGTTCTGGATCGATACGAGCGATCTGGCCGAAATGCGCCGCGAGAATCCCCACGCCGATAACGGCGTCATCACGCCTGATGGCAACAACAACCTTGTCGTTCACGATCCACAACGCGAAGCGTTTCCATGGCGCGGTACAGTGCTGGCCGTGCATCTCGTGCGCTTCCTCTCGGTGCTGATGGGCGCG
>JACRBO010000711.1 GCA_016219235.1 Chloroflexota bacterium | reverse complement strand
TTAGCCTGGTTTCTGTCCGAAAAGTCGCCGGAAGGAAGACGTCAAGCATCCCGCCTGGCGCGCCCCCGCTTCGCGGACAGGGCGTGAGCGGAGCAGCGTGCTTTCCCGCTGCACAGTCGAAGGATGCGGGTCGGGCTAGATTTCTCGACTGGAGCGCGTCCTTCGACTCCATTCCGCAAAAAGCGCGGAATTCCGCTCAGGATGCTTCCGCCGTGTTCAACCAGGGTTTTCGGACAAGAACTAGCCTAAAAAGCGAGAGCGCGTCAACGCTCTCGCTTTTCAGGTGGTAAGCAGGCCGGTCAGTTTACGGAGAAGACCGGCGACTGATGCGCCAGCCGCTGCTTAAGGGCAACCGACATGCGGCGGATGCCCTCGACGATCATCTCGTCTCTGGCGTTGCTGAAATTGAGGCGCAGGGTGTTGTGCCCGCCGCCATTGGGATGGAACGAGTAGCCGGGCACAAAGGCCACCTTCTGCGCGATGGCGTCTTTCAGCAAATCGGCGGTGTTGATCGATTCAGGCGTGGTGACCCACAGGAACAGGCCGCCCGCCGGCCGCGTCCAACGCACTTCCGATGGGAAATACTGCTCCATCGTGTTTAACATCAAATCGCGGCGGTGGCCGTAAGTTTCACGGATGGTGCGGATGTGCCTGTCCAAAAAGCCGTCGCGGGCCACTTCATACGCCACCATCTGATCGAAGGAACTGGTGTGCAGGTCCGTGCCCTGTTTCATCTGCACGAGTTTGAAGACCACGTCCCGCGGCGCGACGATCCAGCCCAGGCGCAGACCCGGGGCCAGCGTCTTGCTGAAGGTGCTGGTGTAGATGACGTTGCCGGTGTAGCCGCCATCGCCCTCGCAGCCCAGATATTCCGAATCGAGCACGACCAGCGGCTTCAGGTGCTCGCCTTCATAGCGCAGCTGCCCGTAGGGATCATCTTCCACGATCGGGATGCCGTATTCTTCCGCCAGCGCGATCAGATCATAGCGGCGCGTCAACGACAAAGTCACGCCCGCCGGGTTCTGGAAGTTGGGCAGGATGTACATGAACTTGGGGCCGGAGCGCAGCGCCGCTTCCAGATGCGCGACCTGTAAGCCGTCGTCGTCGATCGGGACGGTGACGTATTGTGATTGATAGGCGGTGAACGCTTGCAACGCCCCCAGATACGTGGGGTTTTCCGTGAGAATCCGATCGCCGGGATTGATGAGCAGTTTACCGATCAGATCGAGCGCCTGCTGCGATCCTGACGTGATGACGACGTTGTCGATGCCGACCTTGATGCCATAGCGCGCCATGCTGCGCACGATGAATTCACGCAGCGGCGTGTAACCTTCAGTGGTGCTATATTGCAGGGCCTGCGCGCCCACCTCGGTGAGCACGGTGTCGGCGGCGGCCTTCACCTGCTCGATGGGAAACATCTCGGGCGCGGGCAGGCCGCCCGCAAACGAGATAAGGTCGGGCTGCTGCGTGAGCTTAAGCAGTTCGCGGATGGCGCTGCTGCCCATGCCGTGCGTACGGAGTGCGTAACGATGTGCCCAGGGTGTCGTCATTCGTGATTTTTCCGTCCTTTGCGGGAGTGTGGGCGCCGACTTCAGCCGGCGTTGTGACAGAGCCAAAAAGACACGATCATTATAGAACAGGATCGTGTCTTTTGAGATTTTTGTCCACTCGATAATCACGCGGGGATCAGAACGGTTTGACTCAGTTCGATCCCCTTGCGCAGGGCCAGTTTATTGGCCTCTAACAGATCGCGCCGGCGGGCGGGCAGATGGCCTTCCAGCGCCCGATCGAGCGCGTCGAGCGTGAGCACCGGCACCCGATCGAGCAGCGCACCGAGCATGACCATGTTGAGCAGTTTGGCGTGGCCCAACTCGGCGGCGGCCTCACTGCCCGGAATGGGAATGGCGTGGATGTTGCGGCGCGTGACCACGTGCGACGTGAGCGATGAGTTATAAATCAAGTGCCCGTGCTGCGCTATCAACGGTTCGTACTTCTCTGCCGACGGGTTGTTCAGCGCGATCACGGTGTTGGGCGTGCGCACCAGCGGCGAGCCGATCTCTTCATCGGACACGATAACGACGCAGTGAGCGGTGCCGCCGCGCATCTCCGGCCCGTACGATGGAATCCACGTGACGTGGCGGCCTTCGTCCATGGCGGCATACGCCAACAATTGACCTGCAAACAATGCGCCCTGCCCGCCAAAGCCGCTGAAGATGATGTCGAAGAACATGGATAACTCCGTGATGCGTGATTGGTAACTGGTAACTGGTGACTGGTAACTGGTGACTGGTAACTGGTAATCGGTAATCGGTCAACCAGTCACCAGTTACCAGTTACATCTTGCTGTTTTTATAATCACCCAACGGATACACCGGCACCATGCGCGTCTCGATGAACTTGAGCGCATTGGCGGGCGTGACGTCCCAGTTGGTGGGGCAGCTGGACAGCAGTTCCACCATGCTGAAGCCGAAGCCGTTGAGTTGATTTTCAAACGCCTGTTTGATGGCCTTCTTTGCCTTGCGAATCTCGGCCGGATTGTGCAGGCTGCGCCGCGCCACATACGTCGCGCCGTCCAGCTGCGCAATCAACTCGCACATCTTCATCGGGAAGCCC
>JACRBO010000706.1 GCA_016219235.1 Chloroflexota bacterium | reverse complement strand
ATTTTGCTTGCTCCAAAGTCAGCGCTGCCTGCGACAGCGTCGATTGATCGGCGTCGAGCGCGTCGGTCAGGCCGGTGGCTGTGACGGTATATTGCGAGCGGGCCACGGTGAGCGCGTCTTGCGCCTTCGACAGTGCCTTAGCGGCGGCATCGCGTTCGGCCAGCAGCTTGTCCGCGCGTTTAGGATCGTTGAGTTCCCAATCGCGCGCTTGATCGAACACCGCAGCGTAGTTGGCCTGCGCTTCAGCCAGCGCATCGGTGGCTTGCTTCACGGCCACCGACGCGCTCGTCAGGCGGTTGGGATCGATCGAGGTGGCGACACCAGTCTTGAGATCATCGTACCTGGCTTGCGCCCCTTGCAGGTTCAACTCGGCCTGCGCCATTTGCAAACGAGCGGCGGTGTCGTCGAGGCGGGCGATCACGTCATTCGCTTTGACGATGTCGCCGACTTTGACAGGCAGTTCGATCACGGTGCCGCCGGTGCGGAAAGCCAGATCGATTTCGGCGGCGGGGGTCAGCGTACCCGCGCCCGAGGCGGTGATGCGAATATCGCCGGTGCGCACTTTGGCGGTTTGCAGTGCCGGTTCGGCGGGCGCTTGCGCGGCCTGGGCGGTTTGTGTGAAGTAGGTATAGCCGCCGATGCCGATCAGCAGGGCGATAAACCCGAAAACCATCAGCCGCTTGTTTGAACGTCGCTTCTTCATGAGATTGTCCTCGCTTGGGTGAGATTGTCTCAAGTATGCCTGCGGCGTGTGTGGGCGGCGCGGATAAGTTGTGTGGAAGTTGTGAGGATATGCCGGTGGAAAAAAGCGAGTGCCGCATCATGCGATGCGGCACTCGGTCTCAATAAGCCTCAATCTATTATCCAGTTGATTTGCGCAGCCGGATCAATTCAAAACTGGCTGCCACCAACATTCCACCGATGACGACGCCCGGCACGGCCAGCAGCAGAATCGCGCGCCAGTCGGTGGGCGGGGCGGTGGTGACGGTCGCGGTAGCGGTCGCGTGACCTGCGCCTTGCGTGCCTTGACCTTGCCTCTGCGTACCGCCCGTCGTGTGCGTCGTTGTGACGGGCGTGGTGCTTTGGACGGTTGATGTGGTTGGCGTCGTACTCTGTACAGCCGGTGTCGGTTGCACCGTCTGTGGCTGCGGCGCAACAGGCTGAGTCGTTGTGCCATTGCGCTGCCACGGCGGGCCGCCACCGCCCGTCGTTTGTGGAGACGCCACAGCGGGCGCAGTCTGTTCCCACGCGCGCACGTAAGCGACAACCGCTTCGATCTCGCTGACGCTCAGGCGATCACCCCACGCGGGCATCGCGGTGCCGGGCACACCCGACGTGACGATCTGGATCAGCGCGGCATCGGTGGTGACTTTGTCGAAGAAGGTCTGTACATTCAACGCGGGCGCGCGGCGCGTGCCTTGTCCGTCGGCGCCGTGACAGCGCGAGCAGGTCTGCGCGTACAGGGTTTGCCCTGTCGCCAGCAATTGCTCCGTCACGATGATAGGCTGCACAGGCGGCTGCGGAATGGCGTCCAGCGGGATTTCGTCCCAACGCTGAATGAGTGTCACAAGCGCGGCAATCTCTTCGGAAGACAGGCGTTGATTCCAACCCGCCATGACCGTACCGGGTGACCCCAACCCGATCGTTTTGCTCAGCTGATCGGCCGTGCGTTCGGTGCGGATTACGGCATCGTTCAGCGCGGGTGCGAGCGGCGAGCCTTCACCATTCGCGCCGTGACAGGCGATGCAGTTGGCCGCGTACAGTTCGATGCCCTTTGCCAACGTTATGCCATCGGGCAACGCAGCGATGGTCGCCAGCATCGTGATCGGCACGGTGACGCTGATCGGCACGCGCGGGGCCAGACCCATGTCCGCCACTACGATCTGCGTGTCACGCCAGTCGCCGTTCTGGATCATCACGATCAGCGCGTTGATGGCGGCGTCGTTCAGCGGGCCGCCATCGGTCACGCTCCACGCGGGCATGGCGGTGTTGTAGCGTCCGCGCGCGATGGTCTTGTACAGCGTATCGTAGTCCATCAACTTCAAGCCCTCGGTGTTCAGCGCGGGATTAGACCCAAGCCCTTCACCGGCGGCGTTGTGGCAGACCGCGCAATTTTCGGCGTAGACGATCTGCCCATCGACGACCTGCGCGTTGACCAGCTCGCCGGCGGCCTGCGTCATGCGCTGCGGCTCGATCAGAATGTAGACGCCCAGCGCGATGGCGAGCAACGATGCGCCGAGGATGGCGAGACGGATGTGAGTTTTCATGGATAACTCCTGACGAGTAATGAGTAACGAGTAATGCGCAAAGACGGTTACTCGTTACTGGTTACTCATTATGCGTAAGTCACTTGCGACTGCTCAAACTGATCGCGTTGGATGGGCGTGCCGGTGTCTACTTTCACTTCACCGTTTTCGACAATCACCGCAAAGCGATCGAGTGGGCGGGGTGCGGGCGCATTGAGTACGTTGCCGGTATTGTCGAACTCGGAGGCGTGGCACGGGCAGACGAAGGCGTTCTTCGTTTGATCCCACGGTACGGCGCAGCCCAGGTGCGTGCATTTGCGGTACAGCGCCAGAAAGCCGGCATCGGCCAATCGGACCAAATAGAAGCGGCCTTCGTTGAAGGGCGTGACTGATCCGTTGGGAAAGTCTTCGACTTTGCCGCAGGTCATCACACTGCCGAATGCGCCTTCGGCGACGCGCGGCGCGGTGTAACTCAGGCCGATCGCGCCGACTTCGACCGCGAGCGCCGCGCCGATCGCGCCCAGCGACAATTTGGTGAAGTCGCGGCGCGATATATCGCGGCGAGTGATGTTTTTGGGTTGAGAGGTTGGGTTGTCGTTCATGATTAAAGTCCTGTCGTGTTGCGTGTTTCGTGGTGCGTGAAAGACACGTAACACGCATCACGCACCGCGTTGATTAGCGCAGCGCTGTCGCCACATCCCGCGGCCACATCAGCGCCATGCCCGATCCCCGGAACCAGATGCCGATGGCGGTGAGGGTGATGAAGCCAAACAGAATCAGCACGAAGACGCTGAGCACGGCTTCGCACTTCGTGGCTTTGAACGCGCGCCGATTGAATTCGTAGTAGCCTACTAGACCTAACAGCAGCAGTGCCAGCGGCACAAGACCGTTCGAGATGATCGTGGGCAGGCTTGGCAGCAGGCCCGGCAGATCGAGCCAGTACTCGTCGAGCAGCACGTAGCCGATCGTGAGCAGGACACCGATCGAGGCGCTGAACAGGCTCAACCAGCGGCCACGGAGCGATCGGAAGTACACACCAACGGAATCCATATCGGCATCGGCGTAGGGCAGGGCGAACAAGGCGATGGGCACCAACAGCGGAATGACGATCGTGCCGACGAGCGGGTGATAGTGCAGGAGCAGTTCCTGAATGCCCAGGAAATACCACGGCGCTTTGGCGGGATTGGGACTCACATCGGGATTGGCGAGCGGCTCCAGCGGCGCGGGGATCAGCATCGCGAAGATCACGATCGCGGCCAGCATGATGATAGCGAAAGTAAATTCGGGCCGCACCAGATCGATGTAGGTGGTGGCGGTTTCTTCTTTGCCCGACGCGCCTTCATTGACCTTGCGCGGGATCGACAGGCCGCCGTCTTTGCGCACGCGCCAGAAATGGAAACTCATCAACATCGCCAGCGCCATCGGGATGACGGAGATGTGCAGGCCGTAGAAATTGAGCAGCGTCGCCGCGCCGATCTCCGGGCCGCCGAGGAGCAATCGGGACAGGCCGTCACCGATCACGGGGATGGTGCTGATGATGCTCGATCCAACGGTGATGCCCCAATAGGCCAGCTGATCCCACGGCAATAGATAGCCGGTGAAGTTGGCGAGGACAGTGAGGAGCAGCATCACCAGGCCGATGATCCAGTTGAACTCGCGCGGGGCGCGGAACGTGCCGGTGAAGAAGACGCGCAAGAGATGCAGCGCCGCGACGACGATCATGAAATTGGCCGACCAGTGATGGATGTTGCGGACGAGTTCGCCGAAGAAGACATCGGTGCTCATGGCGAGGATGCTGTTGTATGCGCCATCGGGGGTGGGCGTGTAGGTGAACTCCAGCATCGCGCCCGTCACGGCGAGGATGACGACCAGCAGCGCCGATAGTCCGCCCAGCCCCCACGTGTAGGTGAAGCGCAGCGTGCGCACCGGCACTTGCGCGGGATGCAAATGGAGGATGAGATTGTTCATGACGATGCGCAGGCGGCTGCGGCGATCGCCCGTGAACGGCTCGCGGATGGCGCTGCGATAGACGCGCTGCGGCAAGGGTGGTTTGCTTTCGGACATGGCTGCTCCTTCGACCTTGGGTTTCACTTTGGTCATTTTCCCAAAGGCCGATGGAGAAGTTGTGGAGACGCGGTGGGGGTTTGAGGGGGAAAGGCGGCCTCACGCACGCCAGCGGCAGCCATCAGTTGCCATCGGTTACAAACCGACGGCAATGGAAAAGAGGAAGCCCGCGTCGCGGGCTTGGCGGGCGTTGCCGTCGGATTTGATCCGATGGCGGCCTTGAGATGACGGAAGATCATTGGGCAGTCACTGCTCGATGGGCGCGGATTAGTTTTATGCACGTTGTCATCAGTTACCATCGGTTAGAAACCGACGGCAATGGAAAAGAAGAAGCCCGCGTCGCGGGCTTGGTTGGTTTAGCCGTCGGGTTTTATCCGATGGCGGGGTGGCGGTTGGGCCGCCGTAATGGCTGGATCGCTGACAACCTTAGCGCACGATATTGCGTTCGATCACCTGCAGCGGATACTCGCCGACAAAGGCCGGTCCGCGCCCCATGACCAAACGCACCCGCAGTAGCCACTCTTCATATCGATTCCCTGTTTGCAAAGTGGGCGTTTCGTGACTGGGGACGGTGAGGGTCAGCACTTGATGAAAAGTGGTTTCAGGCAGAAAGTCTCCGCCGGGCTGTTTGCTCGATTGGACCACTCGCTCACGCTTCCGCTCGGTCGTTTCCTGAAAGCCACTCACACTGCGCTGATAAACCTTGCGGGTACGTCGAATAAGTTGGAGGGTGAAGTACTTGATCTCCAGGGCTTGTAGAATCTGCTGTTGATAGGTGATCTGAAACGAATCACCTAACCGCAGTGGCGCATTTGAAATCGTGACGATTGGCTCGGTTACTCTGCGGCGCACGGCGATTGTCCAGCGCGCGGTCAACTGGCGCTCTACCACGCGATTGATGAAGACGCCGACTGCCGCCGCCCCAAAGGTGATGACGAAAACCCCAGCACGAACTTCCCAGTGTAGGCTGACGGCTAGCCACACCGTCAATCCAAACAGGCCAACCGCCACGGGCAGCGAAATTAGCCAACCAACAGCCCGGGCGGTTTTGTTTTCAACAACATCAATCGGGTGAAGTTGCGTCATAAGATTTCCAATCAGGCAACCAGTTGATTGCCCAACAAATGGCGGCGTGTTTATTCTGCCTTGCTGAGGTGCGCTAAAGACGATCAGTCCGCGTCGATGCGCTGAGTATAGTTGCCTCCCGGTCCAAAGTCAAAACCACCGCCTCACCCCCAACCCCTCTCCCGAAATCAAACCAACGATTTCGGAAGAGGGGGAGCGGCGCGTCCTTCACCACTCCTTGCCAACTTCTCCATCAGTTCTCCACGCGGTTGCGGCACAATAGCCTCAGACAAAACAAACACGTCATTGCGAGGCTGTGCAGCGTCCGAAGCAATCTGCGGTAAACGAAATCTGAGATTGCTTCGCGCAAAAGCGTGCGCTCGCAACACCTGCCCCAACCGGCAGGTGCGGGGTGACGCCACAAACTTAAGGAGAAAACAAAATGTTGAAGAAAGTGTTGATGGGCATGTTGGCGGTAGTGGTAATTGGCGCAGTAGTCGTGGGTGTGGCGGATGCGCTGACGGGCAAATCGGTCGCGGCGCAAAGTGTTGCGGCGCAGGGCGCGGTGCAGAGTACTGCAGCGCAGACCGCGACCCAGACGCAAGCCGTGGCCGGTAACGGGCAAGGTCAAGCGCAAGGGCAGGGCTATCGGGGTGGGCAGGACACGACCACCAACGGGCAGGGCGGTCAGGGCACGACGACTAATCCCAATCCCGGTACGCCGCAGGCCAACATCACGCAGACGGTGACCATCGCGGGCGTGGTGCAGAGTTTCGACGGGGTAGGCATCAGCCTCATCACCGATGACGGCGCGCCGCTGTGGGTGCAGTTGGGGCAGAGCCGCTACATCAGCGCGCAAGGCGTGACCTTCACTGCGAACGATCACGTCACGGCGACCGGCTTCTATGAGAACGGCCAGTTCCAGGCCAGCAGCGTCGTCAACGCCACGACCGGCCAAACGCTGACCCTGCGCGATGCGAGCGGCCGTCCGCTGTGGGCAGGTGGCGCCGGCGGCAAGGGCAATCACTAAATCACCCTCGACAAGATGCCAGTGGCCCAGTCTCAACCCGAGGCTGGGCTTTGTGTTTTGTCGCAACATTGGCTCGAATCCTAAAATTTTGTGTGAAAACATTGCTTTATTGGCAAATTGGAACTATAATTTTAGTTGAAAGCAAGATCTGTAGCGGGATGTCAGCCCGGCGGCAGATTCAATGACCGGAGCCGACGAAACAAGTCTTACTTAAGGGAGGTTGTTGCTGGCAGGTACTCACATTCAGGAGGTGTGCCATGTCCGCTCGGTTTTCTCCACTCAAGGGGTTGGCTGTGATGACGCTAATGGTCGGGCTGGCGTTCACAACTGTTCCGGAGTATGCCGACTCTGCTCCAGCGATGGACGTCAACGGCGATTCGACCTGCCTGAGTTGCCACGAGAATCTCTACTATCTGTATGATACGGGCAAATGGTTCTGCGTCGCTAAAGCGCCCATGCGCTGCGCGAACTGTCATGGCGGTGATCCAACGGCCATCGACCAGGCTGCGGCGCATCTCACTCGCACGGCTCACCCGATTATCAACGGCGACACGACGATCTGCCAACAGTGCCACACCGAAAACTGCACTGAGCACGTGCAGCAGTTCGATCGGATCGCGGGCATCAGCCAGGACATCAGGGTGGCAACATCGATTCGGCCCGTGTCGACAGTCGCGCAGCCGGCAATCAGACCCCCTGCCTCAGAACTGAATCCGATTGTCCTGCTCTGGTCGTTGGGAGGAGTTGCGCTGTCAGGCGCGGGCCTGGGCGGGCTATGGCTCTTGCGACGCCACCACCGATCGGCAGGCAACAGCCGCTAGCGACCAGCGAACGCGACGGCGATAAACAGGAAATCAACGCCTATGCCAGACAAAAGAACATCACCTTCAAAACCAGTGAACGGCGTGGTTGATCGGCCAACGGCGGTTGACGTGGGCCAGCGTCTGCGCGAACTGCGCACCGGACGCGGGCTATCCATTCGCGTGTTGGCGGAACTGAGCCAACTGAATGTGAATACGCTGAGCCTGATCGAGAACAACAAAACCTCGCCCAGTGTCAGCACGTTGCAACAACTGGCGGCGGCGCTGGAAGTGCCCATCACGGCCTTTTTCGAAAGTGATCTGCCGAAGAACAGCCTCGCGCATCTCACGGCCGATCGACGGCCGCGCGTGGCGCTGATTCATGGCTTGCTGGAAGATTTGAGCGCCGGCCTGACCAGCCGCGCCGTGCAGCCCTTTGTGTTGACGTTGGAGCCGCACGCGGACAGCGGCCCGCAACCGATCGTGCATACTGGCCTGGAGTTTGTGTATTGCCTGCGGGGACAGATCAGTTATCAGGTCGAAGATCGAACGTTTACGCTGGGACCCGGCGACAGCCTGTTGTTCGAATCGCATCTGCCGCACCGCTGGCAAAACGCAGCCGACGCTGTGGCGCAGGTGCTGCTGGTCTTGTGCCCGGCCGATGAGCGCGACCGTCCGACCGAGCGGCATTTTGCCTTGAAGGGAGCAAGCGAGTCCGGCTACTGAGACCGGACAGGGAGGCTGCCATGTCTGCGCGACGCACGTCACCCCTCGTGTTGACGGTGTCAATCGGGAGCGTCCTCGTGGGGTTGACGTTGTTGCTTTCACCGCAGGCCGCAGCGGCCCAGTGCAGCGGTGATCAGCCATCGGCCTGCTGCACCTGCCACGCGGCAACACACCCGGTCGCCAATCAGGGCGAGTGGCACATCGAACACGTCGGGCGCGACTGTTGCCGCTATTGTCACGGTGGCAACGATCAAACGCTGGATCAGGCTCAGGCCCACATCGGCGTGCTGCGCCAGCCGTTGGACGATGCCTATCTGAGCTGCCACAGCTGTCATCCTGACGACTATCGCGCACGGGCGGCGAAGTTTGCCGTCGTGTTGAACTTGACATCAGGCAGCAGCGAACCCGTGACGCACCCGGTCGCACTGGTGACGGCCAATCAAGCGCCGCCCGCCGCGCCGGCGGATCAATCCTCCGAGCCACTGGGCACCGATGATTACGGCGCCCCCCTGTTGATGGTGGCGCTGATTGGCGCAGGGGTGATGAGTGTGCTTTGGGGCTGGGGGTGGCGGACGCGCCAGGCGACGCTGTAAGCGTATCGGGGTTTATCACCGTTGAATCATCAAACAGGCTAATCTGAACGATTGCGCCTGGATGAAATTTCTTGAATGAGGTTACAGCATGAAGATTGCAGTCATTACCGACGACGAGCGCACCATCAGCCAGCACTTTGGCCGCGCACCCTATTACGTGGTCGCGACGATCGAGCACGGGCAAATCGTCGATCGGGAACGGCGCGACAAGTTGGGTCACGCGCACTTTTCGAACGAGCCGCATGAGCACGATCATCAGCCGGGCGAGCGCCACGGTTTCGATGCGGCGTCGCAGGATCGACACCTGCGCATGGCCGAAGCCATTGCCGATTGCGACGTGCTGTTGTGCGGCGGCATGGGCGCGGGCGCGTATGCCAGCATGCAAACGCGCGGCATCAAACCGCTGGTCACCGACATCCGATCGATCGACGAGGCGCTCCAGGCCTATCTTGAAGGCCGGTTGGTAGATCGAGTTGATCGGCTGCATTGACAGGCGTACGTGATCCCTGTTTCGATTTTCGAGTTGCAGGCTGAACTGCTGCGGACGCTGGGCAATGCCGCGCGTCTGGAGATCATGCACAGCTTGCGTGATGGCCCCCGGCGAGTCGGTGACATCGTGCAGGTCACCGGCTTGCCGCCATCTACCGTGTCTCGGCATCTGGCCGTGCTGCGCGGCGGGGGGCTGGTCGTCGTGCAGCGCCAGGGTAAGGATCAGGCTTATCACATTACCGACCTGAAGATTATAAGCATCTGTGATTTGATGCGTGAAGTCCTGGCCGAACAGGCCGCCCATAACCTGGCGCTGATCCAGCCATCGGCTGTCGACGACTGACGAGCGTCCACAACTCACGCACCTGATCTCCATGACTTCTCCACACCCTCACTTTAGGATAAGGACATCTCAGCGGCCGCCGCCGGAGGTGCCCCTTGTCTGTCAGTCCAATCATAGTGCCGAGCGGCGATCACGAGATGGCGCCGATGGCGCCGACACCTATTCCGCATGACGCTGCGCGAAGTAGCCGATCAATGCGCGGTGCCGCTCGATCAACTGCTGATCGCGCTGAACTTGCCCGCCGATACTGATCCAAACACTGGACTCAAAGACTTGATCAGCAGAGGCCAGATTGCGGATGTTGATCCGGTGCGGGTAGCGGTGGCGAAACTGCAAAACAAGTAATGAGTAACGAGTAACATGATGGACGGTACTTACTCGTTACTGGTTACTCGTTAGCAACCTTTGCGTTCTTAGCGTCTTCGCGGTTTAATTACATCATGTCCCAACGAATCCTGGTAGTAGACGACGACCGACAAATTGCGCGACTGGTGCAGTCGTACCTGCAGCAGAGCGGCTTCAGCGTGCTGACGGCGTATGACGGCGAGGAGGCGCTGCACGCCATCCGCCGTGAGAAGCCCGATCTGATCGTGCTGGACTTGATGCTGCCCAAACGCGACGGGCTGGAGATCACGCGGATTCTGCGCAGTGACGCCAACCTGGCCGGTATGCCCATCCTCATGCTCACGGCCCGCGTGGAAGATGTCGATAAGCTGATCGGTCTTGAGTTGGGTGCGGATGATTACCTGACCAAGCCCTTCAATCCGCAGGAAGTGGTGGCGCGCGTCAAAGCCATTTTGCGCCGATCGGGCGGCGCGCTGAAGCCCGCGCAGATCATCCAAATTCGCGGCCTGCGCATCGATCTCGATCGCCACGCGGCCACGATCAACGACGAGCCGCTCGACCTGACGCCGACCGAGTTCGACATCTTGCGCACGTTGATGCAAAACGCCGATCACGCCTTCACGCGCGCCGAGTTGATCGAGAAGGCGCTGGGCTACACGTACGATGGCTTAGATCGAACGATTGACAGCCACATCAAGAATCTGCGCAAAAAGATCGAAGCCGATCCGGCGAAGCCGGAGTATCTGGAAACAGTATTTGGGATCGGTTATCGCTTACGGGAAAGCTAACGAGTGACGAGTAATGAGTAACGGAGGTTCACTCGTTACTCGTTACTCGTTACTCATCACTCATCATGAATCGCCTCTGGGTCCGCCTCACACTTGCCTTCATCTTCGTCGCGTTGATCAGCGCGGCGGTGGTGGCTGTCCTCGCCACGACCAGCGCCGACAATCAATTCCGCGACTACCTCAATCGCCGCGACACGCTGGCGCAGAGCGGCCTGCTCACGGAACTGGCCGATTACTATCAACAGACTGGCAGCTGGGTCGGCGCTGATTCGATCCTGGCGAATTTCTCGCCGAATGACGGCAGCCATCAAGGCAGCGGAAGTGGCGCCGGGCGCGGTCGTCCGCCGCTGTTGTTGGCCGATGCGGCGGGGCTGGTGATCTATGACGAGCGCAACGAGCGGGTGGGCACCGCGTTTACGGCCAGCGAATTGGCCACCACTTTGCCCGTTAGCGCGAACGATCAAATTGCCGGTTACTTGCTGCTGGGCGCGCAGGGGCGCGGCACGCTGTCGCCCAACGAGCAGAACTTTCTCGATCAACTGCGCGGCACGTTGATCGTCGCGGCGCTCATCGCTGCCGGGTTGGGTATCGCTATCGGGTTGTTGATGAGCCGCACGCTGGCCGCCCCGTTGTCGAAATTGTCGGGTGCGGCGCGCGCCTTCGCCGCGCCTCACTGGGATCAGCGTGTGGCCGTCAACGGCACGCAGGAAATGGCCGACGTCGCGACGGCCTTCAACGATATGGCCGACTCGCTGCAACAGGCCGAGGTGCTGCGCCGCAACCTGATGGCCGACGTGGCGCACGAACTGCGCACGCCGCTGACCGTGATTCAGGGCAATTTGCGCGCCATCCTCGACGGCGTGTATCCGCTGGAGCGCGAAGAGATCGCGACGTTGTATGACGAGACGCGCTTGCTGCAACGCTTAGTGGATGACTTGCGCGAACTCGCTTTAGCGGAAGCGAAACAATTGAAGTTGAACGTGCAGCCGATCGATCTGCGGCCGCTGATCGAAGCGACGACGGGCAACTTTGGCGCGGCAGCCGACGAGCAGCAGATCACGTTGAGTGCTCATCTGCCCGATCAACTGCCGCCGGTGCAGGCCGATGCCGATCGCGTAGGACAAGTGCTGCGCAACCTGGTGGGCAATGCGCTGCGCCATACATTGACGGGCGGCTCGATTGCGGTCGAAGTGACAACCACGACTGATCGCGTGCGCGTCAGTGTGATCGATTCGGGCGAAGGTATTCCGCCTGAAGAGTTACCGCACGTCTTCGATCGGTTTTATCGCGGCGATCGTTCCCGCGCGCGATCGAGCGGCGGCAGCGGCCTGGGTCTGGCGATCACGAAGAGTTTGATCGAAGCGATGGGCGGCGCGATCGGGGTCGAAAGCCGATCGGGGGCGGGCAGTACATTCTGGTTTACGCTGCCGGACATGGGCTATCCATCACACGCGCGTGGGCATGAAGGGCGGTCGTGAATCCTATGCCATCTCTGTTTGAACTGTTCATGTCATTTCTAAGACTGGGCCTGACCGCCTTTGGCGGCCCTTCGATGGTGGCGTATATTCGGAAGTTGGCGGTGGAGCAGAAACACTGGCTTGATGAGGGGGCCTTTCGTGACGGCGTCGCGCTGTGCCAGATGATTCCCGGCGCCACTGCCATGCAGGCCGCAGCTTACGTCGGCTTCAGAACGCGCGGCGTGCGCGGCGCGGCGACCAGTTTCATCGGCTTTGGGCTGCCTGCCTTTACGCTGATGATGCTGCTGGCCGCGCTCTATACCCGGACCCGCACACTGCCGGCTGTCACGTCCGCCTTCAATGGCTTGCAGGCAATCGTCATCGCCATCGTGGCCAGCGCGGCGGTGTCATTTGGCCGAAACACGCTTAAGAATTGGCTGCACATTTTCACGGCCCTGGCAGCT
>JACRBO010000709.1 GCA_016219235.1 Chloroflexota bacterium | reverse complement strand
TCCAGACCTGAAGATCAAAACGATTTCCATCAACGAGATTCTGGGACTGGGGCCGACCGGCGGCAAGTGGCCCGACGATGCCGATCAAAAAATGACCGCCGCCGCCGATGTGATCAGTCTGTCGCCGGGCTATCAGGGCTGGAGCGAGAAAAAATTGATCCGCGACCTGAAGCCCTTTATCGACAACGATGCGTCGTTCCGGCCCGACGACTTCTTGCCGAACACGCTGGCGCAGTATCAGTGGCAGGGCGGCACGTGGGGCGTGCCCACGTCTGCCGAGTATCAGTTCATCGTATACGACAAGGACGCCTTTGACAGGGCCGGCGTCAAGTATCCCGAACCGGGTTGGACGTGGGCGGACTTCGCCGCGACGGCCAAAGCCTTGACCCTGCGCGACGGCGACACCGTGAAGCAGTGGGGGCTGGTGCAGACGGTTCCGCAGCCGATGTTGTTCATCGGGCCGCGCGTTCCGGCGCTCATGGACAAGTCCACCGATCCGGCCACGCCCCTCTTCGACAAACCCGAAGTGAAAGCGGCGGTGCAGTGGTATGTCGATCTGCACCTGATAGACAAATCGACGCCGTACTTTGAAATGACCGGCAAGGTCAGCGTTGCCAATCTGCCCGAAGGCTACAAGCTGGTTCAAGCGGGCAAGGCCGCCATGTGGGTGGACTCTGGCGTCTCATGGCAAATTCGCAAACAGCAAAAAGCCACGTTCGGCATCGTGCCGCTGCCGGTCGATGCGGCCGGCTCGCGCACTTCGCCGGTTTATCCGAGCGGCGTGGTCATGAGTTCGGGCAGCGCGCAGCCCGCTGCGGCGTGGCGCTGGATGAACTATTTGAGCCAGCAGCCGCCCAAAGGCTACGGCACACTGTTCACGCAGATGTCCGCGCGCCGATCGGTGTTGGCGAGCAGCGGCTATCTGGACAAGGTCGACAAAGAACTCGCGGCGGCGCTGCGCTTCGCGATCGATCACACGGCCACATTCGATATGCAGGCCGACACTACTGCGCTGACCGACGGCATTGAATCGATCTTGAAGGGTGAGAAATCGATCGAAGCGGCGTTGGCCGATGCACAAACCAAAGCCAAAACTGATCTGGCGGAAGCAGCTCGAAAACGCGCGGACGCTACCCCCGTCCCGACTGTGGCGGTGGCGGCCCCGAAGGCCACGCCCGTGAATCAGGCCGCCACGACGATCAAGTTTTCGATCGGCACGGGCCTGTTCAACGTGCAGGCTTATCGTGATCTGGCGAAGCGCTTCACCGGGGCGCATCCCGACATCGCGGTGGAGATCAAGCAGGCCGATTTTTCCAACGTCGCGCTGGACATTCCCGATGTGGCGAAAGACGTCGATTGCTTTATGTGGGCGCCCAGTCTGCAAGACCCGAAGAATCTCGAAGCGATCCTGAACCTGGAGCCGTTCCTCGACGCCGACAAGTCGTTCGACAAAGCCGACTTCTATCCGGCCACGATCGAGCAGTTCACCGAACAGGGCCAGTTGTGGGCGCTGCCCGCTGAAGTCACGCCGTATGTCATCGAGTACAACAAAGACCTGTTCGATGCGGCCAAAGTGGCGTATCCCAAATCGGGCTGGACCACGGAAGATTTTCTGGCGACGGCGAAGGCGCTGACCAAAGGCGCGGACACAGACAGGCAGTATGGTTTTGTCGGCGACTACTATGAGAGCACCGATGTGATCCTGATGTTGCAGCAGCTCGGCGCGAAGTTGATCGATACCTCGGTCACGCCGCCGGCCGTGATCTTTGACGATGCGACCATGCGGAAGGCCATGCAGTGGTATGCCGATCTGCACAGCAAGCATGACGTGAAACCCGCCTTCATCACAGACTTTGCCGAGTTGTTGAGCAAGGCCGCGAGCGCGCTAAGTGAACGCGAAGGGCTGATCGATAACGGCCGCGCGGCGATGTGGACCACGTATGCGGGAGCGCCCAACCTGACCGGGAGCGATCGCTCGAAGATGAACATCGGGGTGGTGGCCCTCCCGATCGGCGCAGCTGGCCCGGCGAGCGGCAACTACATTTCCAGCAACGGCTACTACATCTCGGCGGACACGCCGGCCCGGCAGGCATGCTGGCAATGGATGACGTATCTGACCAGTGAAGCCGGCGTGATCAAGGGCGTGCCCGCGCGCAAGTCCGTGGCCGAGTCGGAAGCGTATCGACAACAGGTTGGGCCTGAGCGCGCGGCCGCGTATCTGGCCAGTTTCGGCGGCGGCACGTCGTCGGTCTATCAGTTCTTCAGCGGCAAGAACTCGTGGTTGAGCTATTCGATCTTCTGGCTCAGCAAGGCGTATGGTCAGGTGGTCGATGGCACCGCGCCGGTGGATAAGGCGTTAGCCGACGCACAGAAACTGGCCGACGACTTCCGCGCCTGCGTCGTGCAGAACAAAGCCGAGGCCAACTCAGAACGGCAGCGCAAGTGCGTCAAGCAAGTCGATCCGTCGATCCCGGATTTTCTGTTGGGGTTGAGTCAGTAGACCGTGTCATTCCGAACGGAGCGAGGAATCTCTGGCCCGGCCAGCCACATCGCCTGCCACGCCAGAGATTCCTCGTCGCAGAAGCATGCTCCACGGAATGACACGCGGGGTCTTGTAAGAACGCTGATCCAAATGATATGCATTTGATGAATGCCAATGACCAGCAAAGATTCAGCTGCCGTTGAACCTCTCATCCGCGTCGAAAGCGTAACGCGCACCTATCACATCGGTACGCGTGAAGTGCAGGCGTTGCGCGGCGTCGATCT
>JACRBO010000708.1 GCA_016219235.1 Chloroflexota bacterium | reverse complement strand
TTGTTGTTCGTGCCGTACTTCCTGTATTCCAAGCACATCCATCTGGCGATGTCGCCGCTGAACTTCATGCTCAAGCCCGCGCGCCGATCGATGGGCGAACTCGACAAGATCAATTTTGAGGACGAGACCATCACGCAGTTCGGCGCGGCCAAATTGGAGCAGCTGCCCAAAGCGGCGCTGCTGGACGCCTATGCGTGCATCATGTGCAATCGCTGTCAGGATGCCTGTCCGGCGAATGCTACCGGCAAAGTGCTGTCGCCGTCGGCATTAGAGATCAACAAACGCTATCAGATCAATCAAGAGGGGCGGGCGCTGGCGCTAGGCCGCGAATCGACCACGCCGCTGATCGAGTTTGCCATCAGCCCGGAGGCGGTGTGGGCGTGCACGACCTGCGGCGCATGCGTCGAGGTGTGCCCCGTCAACAACGAACCGATGCGCGATATCCTTGATATTCGCCGCAACCTGGTGTTGATGGACAATACGTTCCCCTCGCAGTTGCAGGGCGCGTTCCGCGGGATGGAACGCACGGGCAATCCGTGGAACATCGCGCCGGAATCGCGGCTCGATTGGGCCAAAGGCTACAACGTGCCCACGATCGAGCAGAATCCTGAGCCGGATATTTTGTGGTGGGTGGGCTGCGCGCCCGCCACCGATGCCCGCGCGCAGAAGACGGCGCAAGCCTTTGCGAAGGTGCTCAATGCGGCCAACGTCAACTACGCGGTGCTGGGCAAGATGGAGCGCTGCACGGGCGACTCGGCGCGTCGGGCCGGCAACGAAGCGCTATTCTTTGAACTGGCAACCGGCAACGTCGAGATGTTGAATGAAGTCGCGCCGCAACGTATCGTGACCACGTGTCCGCACTGCCTGCACACGCTGAAGAACGAGTATCCGGCGTTTGGCGGCAACTACACCGTGATCCATCACACGCAGTTCATTGAGGAACTGTACGCCGAAGGCAAACTCAAGCGCTATGAGGCGGTGCGCGCCGATGCGACCTATCACGACCCGTGTTATCTGGGACGGCACAATCAGGTTTATGGTGCGCCGCGCGAGGCTTTACAGCACGCCGGAGTGGCCATCAGCGAACTGCCGCGCAATCGCAACAATTCATTCTGCTGCGGGGCGGGCGGGGCGCAGATGTGGAAGGAAGAAGAGCACGGTACCGATCGCGTCAATGAGAATCGCTTCCGCGAGGCGCTGGCGACCGGTAAAGACACCCTCGCCGTGGGCTGCCCGTTCTGCCTGACGATGATGACGGATGCGGCCAAGGCGGCGAAGAGCGAGATGCAGGTGAAGGATGTGGCGGAAGTGGTGGCGGAGACGCTGTAGCGAACGAGTAATGAGTAACAAGTAATGCGTAATCAGTGGTGCGTGAAGTGATGAGCGACGAGTGAGGGAGGCAGACATGAATGAAGGTGCGATGCGGTGGAAAGGGCGACTGGGTAGTTTGAAGGCGTTGGCCGCGTTGGTGCTGTTGTTTGCCGTGATCTTCTTGATCGGGGCGATCAGCAATTACACTCTGGCATCGAGCAATCCCACTCAACCACAGGCCGTGCAGATCGGGCAACTGGCCGGCAATGAGATTGGGCGAGATCGCTACGTGACGTTTTCGGGCCTGGCGCTGTACCCGGCGGCCTACGAAGAGACTGAGGACGGCAAGACGACGGGCGAGTTCTTCTTCGTCGTCGACACCGACACCGGCAACATGATTCTGGTCAAAGCCTCACAGTCCCTGCCCATCATCGAGCAGGAAGAAGCAGTCACGATCAGTGGCTTGACGCATACACCCGAAACGAAATTGCGCGATCTGATCGAATCCGATCTGCCGGCCATTCAGAAAGCGGACTTGATCACGACCTCGGGCGTGTACGTGGGCGATGGCGAAACGCCGCCGAGCGCGAGCGGCAGTCTGGTGACCGTGATCGGCCTGGGCGTACTCTCGTTGGTGTGCGTGGCGACGTTCCTCTTCCCCACGACGGTCTTTGGCCCCAGACCGATTGATTCCGATGCCGCAACGGCGGCCACGACCGATCGATCCGCGTGGGCCACCGGGCGCTTCAAGAAGTTGAGCAGCATAGAGCCGTCGTTTGTCTTTGGCAAAGGCCGCCGCAGTTTCACCAACGCTGTCACGAATCTGATTCCGCTGGAAGGCCGTCAATTGATGTTGTACATCCATCACGTCATGACCTATCGCACCTATGGTATCAAGGTGAGCGAGCGGCAAACCGACTGGGGATTGCTGATCGATTCCGGCAGCGTGATCGACATCGAGCCGGGCAAGGTCTATGGCTGGCGCGACAAGTGGGCGGTGCGCTTCCGCTACAATGACGAGAGCGCGAGGTCGCAGACAGCGATTGTCGCCTTCAATCAGGCCGGGGCGCAGGCGCAGTTCATGAGCCTGCTGCGGCAGATGGGCTTCTCGGTGGGCAGCGGGGATGCGCCGTTGATGTGAGTTCTAATGCGTAAAACGTAATGCGTAACGAGCAGTGACGAGTGAGGATAACTTCACTCGTCTTTTGTGTGAATTGACCCCTCTGTTCAATCCCGCTACACTTACGCCAAGATTCGACGCGAGGTGACATGATGGCCGAACCTAGTGGACCTCCCAGGCGAAAATAAACAAACGCGGTATTTGAACCATTCGCCCCCTCTCCGCGTAATCTTGTTCATCAGCCCAACATCCAATTGCCAGTTACCGATTACCAATCTCCAACCTCCAACTTCTAATTATGACCAACATCCAAACCGCCGCTCGCGCCATTCAGGCTAATATCGAGCAAGTCATCGTCGGCAAGTCGTCCGTCGTGGAGTTGTTGATCGTGGCGCTGTTGTCGCCGGGGCATGTGCTGATCGAAGATGTGCCCGGTCTGGGCAAGACCCTGCTGGCCAAAGCGCTGGCTAAATCGCTGGGCTGCTCGTTTCAGCGCGTACAGTTCACGCCCGATTTGCTCCCCAGCGACATCACCGGCGTCAACGTCTTCAACCAGAAGACGGGCGAATTTGAATTTCGCGCCGGGCCTATTATGTCGTCGATCGTGTTGGCCGACGAGATCAATCGGGCGGGGCCGCGCACCCAATCGGCGCTGCTGGAAGCGATGGAGGAGCGCCAGGTCACGGTCGACGGCGTCACCCGATCGAGTCCGCGCCCCTTCCTCGTGATCGCCACGCAAAACCCGATCGAGTTGGAAGGGACGTATCCGCTGCCGGAAGCGCAGCTCGATCGGTTCCTGCTGCGCCTCTCGATCGGTTATCCCGGCCCCGACGAAGAGCGAGAGGTGCTGCGCCGCTTCCGCGAAGTCGATCCGTTGGATGAAACGAAGCCTGTCGTGTCCGGCGAGGACATCGTCGCCTTGAGTGCGGCCTGTCGCAGCGTGTACGTCAGCCCCGCCATCGAGACGTATGTGCTGGGTTTGGTGCGCGCCACGCGCGATAACGCGGCACTGACATTGGGCGCCAGCCCGCGCGGATCGCTGGCGTTGTGCCGCACGGCGCAAGCCCTGGCGGCCATCCGCGGTCGATCGTTCGTGACGCCCGACGATATTCAACCGCTGGTCGTGCCCACGCTGGCGCATCGCCTGATCCTGTCCGGCCATTCGCGTCTGCATGGCAAAGCCGTCGCCGATGTGCTGAACGCCGTCATCGAGCAAGTGCCGGTGCCGGTGGAAGAAAGTTGGTCGGAGCCAAAAGCATAACGAGTAATGAGTAACGAGTAAATTACGCAGTACTCGTTACTCGTTACTCATTACTTCTCATGACCACCAAATTCACTCGCCTCCTGCTCCTGCTCATCCTCGTGATCAGCGTGATGGTGCGCAACCCCATGCTCTTCCTGTTCGACGTGATCGTGGTAATCATCGTGGGCACGTCGTGGCTGTGGGGGCGGTATTGCCTGTCGGGTGTCAGTTATGCGCGGCGCTTTGCGACGGATCGATTGTTCTTCGACGAAGAAACTGATCTGTGGATCGAAGTGACCAACGCCAAGCCGCTACCGTTGACGTGGCTGAAGACCGAAGACACGCTGCCGCTAGAGTTGAAATTGCAGCGCGCCGATTGGGGCTACTCGCCTGTGCCGCAGCATCGCACGCTGTTGAACCTGTACAGCCTGCGCTGGTATGAAAAGGTGCGCCGCCGGTATCACCTCAAGAGTGAACGGCGCGGCGTGTTTGATCTGGGGCCGGTACTGGTATCGTCGGGCGATCTGTTCGGCTTTCGCACGCGCCGCAAGGAATTCGACGCGCCACAGGCGCTGCTGGTGTATCCTAAAATTGTGGCGCTGGAGCAGTTGGGCCTGCCGCCCGCGCGGCCACTGGGCGACTTTGGCAGCACGCGCCACGTCATCGACGATCCTTTACGACTGGCGGGCGCGCGCGGCTATCAGGCCGGCGACAGCGTGCGTTTCATTCACTGGAAGGCCACGGCTCATCGTGGCGACCTGCAAACCAAGGTGTTTGATCCCAGTTCGGCTCCGCACTGGATCATCGCTCTGAATACGCAGACGCTCGATCATTTGTACGAAGGCGTCGTGCCCGATTTTCTGGAGACGGCGATTGTGGTCGCGGCTTCGCTGGCGCACGCCGGATTGGAGTCGAAGCGCTCGGTGGGGCTATTCAGTAATAGCGCGGTGCGCGGCTCCGATCGACCGGTGCAGCTGCCCGCCTCGCGGCATGCGCAGCAGGCGGTGCAAATGCTGGAAGCGTTGGCACAGTTGACGCATCCGCCGCTGACGCCGTTTGAAAATCTGCTGCGATTGGAAGCGCGGCGCTTGCCCTATGGCGCATCGGTCTTCGCGATCACGCCTATCGTCAATGCGGCGATCGTTTCGACATTGCTCGATTATCGTGCCAAGGGGCATCCCGTCGCCCTGATCGCGATCGGCCGCCAACCCGATCGCTCCCTCATCCCGATCGATCTACCGCTCTTCGTCATCACCGAGAATTGGACAGAGATGAAAGGATTGAAGTTAGATATTGGAAGTTAGAGTGGTCTCGGAAAGTCGGTGATGTGAGCCGATAGCGGGGGTCTGGCGACGATCGAGTGCGTCGAACCAGTCGCAGCCAAGTGACGAACCGCTGCGCCGCTGGTCGGCAAGGTATCC
>JACRBO010000707.1 GCA_016219235.1 Chloroflexota bacterium | reverse complement strand
GATTACCCAATACCACGCTACGCCTTGTTGCTCAACCCCGACACCATCGTGCCGCCGGACGCCTTCGCGCAAATGATCGCGTTGATGGATCAGAATCCGGCGTTCGGCGTCAGCGGCCCCAAGCTGGTACGGCTGGATGGCTCGCTCGACCTAGCTTGCCGGCGCGGCTTCCCCACGGTGGAAGTCTCCTTCTGGCGTTTGACTAAGTTGAGTAAAATATTCCCTCGCAGCCGGCGCTTTGGCCGCTACAATATGACGTATCTTGATGAAAATCAACCCGCCGAAATCGATTCCGTAGTGGGGGCGTTCATGCTGGTGCGGCGCGAAGCCATTTTGCAGGCGGGCCTGCTGGACGAGATTTTCTGGATGTACGGCGAGGACCTGGATTGGGCGTATCGCATCAAGCAGTGCGGCTGGCAGGTGTATTATTATCCGCGCGTGGTGGTGCAGCACGTCAAACGGGCGTCGAGCGGCCAGTCGAACGCGGGTGCGGCCAAAGCGAAGTACGAGTTCGATCGGGCGATGTGGCTGTTCTATCGCAAACACTATCAGGCTGCCACCCCGCGCCCGATCGATGCCCTGGTGCGATTGGGGCTGGGCTTGAAGGGCGGGCCACGGCTGCGGTCGGAAATGAAGCCTTTGGAACTATGAAGAACAGTCGAGTACGCACGTTATTTGTGATCGGGCTGATGTTGACCGACGCGCTGATGATCGCGCTGGCGTTCATCATCGCCTTTGCAATCCGCGACGCAGGCAAGCAATTTGATCCCAACATCAAGCTCAGCGCCTTCGGCGACTATGCCGGGATGCTGCTGGTGCAGGTCGTGGCGATTGTGATCGTCGCGTTTTCGTCGCAGCTGTACCATCTGGTGCGCGCCGTCTCGAAGATCGACGAATTCTACGCGGTGTTCGGCGCGGCCTCGATCGGCACCATGATGTCGGTGGCTGTTTCGACGCTGCTGTTCAAATCCTTCGAGTTTGATTTTCCCCGCGTGCTGATCATCTATGCCTGGCTCTTCACGATCGTACTGCTCACGCTGGGCCGCTGGCTGTATCGCGCCGTGCAGGTGCGGCTGCAGGCGCGCGGCGTCGGGCGCGATCGGGCCTTGATCGTCGGCACGGGCGACATCGGCCAGCTGGTGCTGGACAAGATCAAGAGCTCGCCCTATCTGGGTTACGAAGTCGTGGGCTTTGTCAGCAAAAACGGCAATGGTGAACTGACCGAGTTGTCGGGGCGGCCGGTGCTCGGTCGGTCTGACGACTTGCCGCAGTTGATCGATCAACATCAGATCGACGAAGTCATCATCGCGCTGCCGGAAGCGGCCCACGACGAGATTCTCGATCTGATCTCCAAATGCTCCAAGGCCGATCTCAGCATCAAGGTGTTCCCGGATGTATTTCAGATCATCGCCAATCAGGTATCGATTGACGATCTGGGCGGGCTGCCGCTGCTAAGCATCCGCGACGTGCGGCTGCGCGGCTGGCGGGTGACCGTGAAACGCCTGATGGATGTCACCATCAGCGCGATCGGTCTGGTACTGCTCTCGCCGTTCATGTTCCTGCTGGCAATCTTGATCAAACTGGAATCGCCTGGCCCCGTGTTCTATGTGCAGGAGCGCATGGGCCTGGACGCGCGACCGTTCCTGATGCTGAAATTCCGCTCGATGCGGCACGACGCCGAAGCCAACGGCCCCGGCTGGACGAAGCAAAACGATCCGCGCCGCACGCGGTTGGGTACGATTCTACGCAAGCTCAACGTGGACGAATTTCCGCAGTTGATTAACGTGCTGCTGGGCGAAATGAGCGTGGTCGGCCCGCGCCCGGAGCGCCCGGTCTACGTCGAGCAGTTCCAGCGCACGATTCCCCGTTACATGGAGCGCCACAAAGAGAAGGCCGGCATGACGGGCTGGGCGCAGGTCAACGGCCTGCGCGGCGACACCTCGATCATCGAGCGCACCAAGTACGATCTGTGGTACATCGAGAATTGGTCGGTGCTGCTCGACCTCAAGATTATCATCCGCACCGTGTTTCGCGCCGTGGGCGATCGAAATGCGTATTAGGTTCTAACACTTTTCTTATACCCCCATCCATTGACATGGCTTCCTGTGGTGCGGTATAATTTATCTGGAGTCAATTAGCACTCTCGATGCGAGAGTGCTAATGCTTGTAAGCGAAGCCATGTCGAACTTAACCTCCCGCCAACAACTGATTCTAGGGCTAGTCATCCGCGAGTACATCGGCAGCGAAACCGAGGCCGAGGATGGTTCACGCCACGTGCAGCCGATCGGCTCCAAGGTGCTGGTGGAACGCTATAACCTGGACATCTCGCCCGCCACCATCCGCGCCGAACTGTCCAGGCTGGAAGAGCGCGGCCTGCTCACGCATCCGCACACTTCGGCGGGCCGCATCCCCACCGACTCCGGCTATCGCTATTTTGTGGAATCGT
>JACRBO010000705.1 GCA_016219235.1 Chloroflexota bacterium | reverse complement strand
GCGGTTGCCAACAAGATGCCGCCGATGTTATCGGGCGTCATGAAGAACGGCGAAGCCAGGCTAAACACGACAACCAGGGCGATCAACCCGCCAAATGCCAGAAACCGTTGCAGCGTATCGGATCGAAGCAGGGTAGGTCTTTGAGCAATTTTAGCTTCCATGTTCAGGCATCCCCTAATGATGGTGAGGTCTATACGATCTAGTTGGCCAGCAGGGCTTCACCGCGCTGGGTGGCAAACTGCATGATTTTTTCTTGCGTGGCGTCGGCAATGTTGAGTTCGCCCGTAATCCGGCCTTCGCACATCACGACCACCCGATGACTCATGCGCAGAATTTCAGGCAGTTCCGACGAGATCATGATGATCGATTTGCCCTGCTGCGCCAGTTCATTCAGCAGCCGGTAAATCTCGCTCTTGGCGCCCACGTCGATGCCGCGCGTCGGTTCGTCAAAGATCAGGATATTCGTGTCGGCGGTCAGCCACTTGCCGATGATGACCTTCTGCTGATTGCCGCCCGACAGGTTCTTAACCTTTTGCTGCAGACTGGGCGTTTTGATCGCCAGCGACTGGACGTGCTGTTGGGCCGTTATCCGGGTCTTCGATCGATTGACGCGGCCGATCGCACCCACGAATTTCTTGAACGCAGCCAGCACCACGTTTTCTTCCACATCCAGCCCCAGCGCCAGACCGTAGCGCTTGCGATCCTCGGACAGATAGCCGATGCCATGCTGCACGGCGTCATTAGGGCTGCCGATGTGTACCTTAGTGCCCTGCACGTAAATCTCGCCGGAATCGATCGGATCTGCGCCGAACACCGCGCGCGCCACCTCAGTCCGCCCCGCTCCAACCAGCCCGCTGAAGCCCAGAATCTCGCGCTTCTTTAGATTAAAACTGACATCCCGGATGACATTGCCCCGATTGAGATGCTGCACTTCCAGCACGACTTCTTCGCTGGGCCGCTCGGGAACTTCGGGCGTAGACTCAAAAATCGTGCGCCCCACCATCATGCTGATGATTTGATCAATGGGGGCGTCCTTCGTCTGGACGGTGTCGATGTAGCGCCCGTCGCGCATCACCGTAATCCGATCGGAGATCTGCTTCAGCTCTTCCAGCCGGTGCGAGATGTGGACGACGCCCACGCCCTTGGCGCGCAGATCGCGGATGATGCGGAACAGCTCGTCGATTTCCGTGTCGGTCAGGGCTGCCGTCGGCTCGTCCATGATTAATACTTCGGCATTGGACGACAAAGCTTTGGCGATCTCGACCATCTGCTGCTTGGCTACCGTCAAATCGGCCACTTTGATGCGCGGGTCAAGATTCAGGTGCATCAGGGCAAATACTTGCTCGGCCTGAGCGTTGATGGCTTTTTCGTCGAGCATGAACTTGGCGCTCTGACGCGGCTCGCGCCCGATGAACATGTTCTGCGCCACCGTGAGGTGCGGCATCAGGTTAAGTTCCTGATGGATCATGCTGATGCCCAAATGCTGGGCGGCGCGGGGATTGTGGATTTCGACTTCTTTGCCTTTGTAGAGGATGTGGCCGGCGTCTTTGGCATAGACGCCCGCCAGCACTTTCATGAGCGTGGATTTGCCTGCGCCGTTCTCGCCGACCAGCGCATGAACCTCGCCGGAGCGCAGTTCGAACCTGGCTTGACTGAGCGCATGAACGCCGGGGAAAGCTTTCTCAATCCCTTCCATTTGAACGAGAATGTCGCCCATAGATCGTCCTTGGGGTGGCCGGTTGACCGGCTGCGAGTTCAAGTTGGCGTCATCAGACAGCATGGCAATGACTGCCAGCGCCCGATGCGTGATAAGATGTGTTGATGCAGTTGTAACGATGAGTCTTGCGAGTGAAACCGAAAGCCACAAACCGGTCCAGCGAAAACCTAAATTTGAAGCCCAGTTTTGAGTGAGGAATAAGCCCCTGTTTGGGGTAGCCGCCGCTCAAGTCTTATCGATCAGTGTGGGGAATACGGGTGAGCGGCGAGATATGGTATCCATACCATGTTATCGATAACATACTATCATGGAAAAATTCACTTGTCAATACCCAATTTGAGAACCATGCTATACTTGCCGCCGACTCCCCAAAATCACCAGGCAGAGACCTCATGCGCTACGTTCTTGCACACGATCTGGGTACAACCGGGAACAAGGCCACCCTGTTTGACGAATCTGGCCGCCTGATTGCCGGTCATCTGGCCCCCTACTCCGTATCGTATCCGCAGGCCGGTTGGGCCGAACAAGACCCGATCGAGTGGTGGCGGGCCGTTTGTTCTGCGTCACGCGCTCTGCTTGCGCAGTCCGGCATTGAACCGGGTGACATCGCCGCCGTCACCTTTAGCGGGCAAATGATGGGCATCGTGCCGATCGATGCGCGCGGCAGCCCGCTCCGCCCGGCCATCATCTGGGCCGATCAGCGCGCCGTGGCTGAAGCCAACTTCATTGCTGATCGATGTGGCGCCGACCGCGTTTATCATCGCACGGGACATCGAATAAGTCCAGCCTACCTCGCGGCTAAAATCCTGTGGGTCAAGAACCACCAACCCGATGGGTACGCGGCGACCCACCGGTTCCTGTGCGCCAAAGACTTCATCGCGTTCAAGTTGACGGGCCGTGCCGTGACAGATTATTCCGATGCGTCCGGCAGCAACCTGTTCGATCTGGCTTCGCGCGCGTGGAGCACGGATTTGATCGAAGCGATCGGCCTGGACGCCGATAAACTTCCAGACGTTCACGCTTCAACCGACATCATCGGTGAGGTGACGCGCGCCGCGAGTGAAGAAACCGGCCTGAAAACAGGCACGCCCGTCGTCATCGGCGGCGGCGATGGCGCATGCGCGGGCGTCGGGGCGGGCGTGGTCCAATCGGGCGACGCGTATGCCTATATTGGTTCGTCGGCGTGGATCAGCTTCGCCAGCGAAAAGCCGATCCTTGATCCGCAGCAGCGTGTCTTCACTTTCCATCATCTGCATCCACAGTTGTACGCGCCGATGGGCACGATGCAGGCGGCCGGCGGCGCACGCGATTGGCTGCTGCAGCAAATCGGTGACGTAGGTGACGCCGCAATTGACGCGGTTGCGCCCGGCGCGAACGGCCTGATCTGCCTGCCCTACTTGATCGGGGAACGCAGCCCGTGGTGGAATCCGCAAGCGCGCGGCGCATTCGTGGGCCTGACGATGAATCACTCGCGGGCGGAAATGACGCGCGCGATGCTAGAGGGCGTGAGTCTCAATCTGCGCCTGATTCTGGACGCGCTCGAATCGCAAGGCACGCCCATTCCAACGATCAGGCTCATCGGCGGCGGCGCGCAGAGCGCGGTGTGGCGGCAGATGTTGGCCGATGTCTTTGCGCGGCCGGTGCAAATTCTGGATCTGATCACCGAGGCCACATCGTGGGGCGCGGCGGTGGCGGGCGGCATGGGCGTTGGCTTATACAAAGACTGGTCCATCGCCAGAGAGCAAGCCCGCGTCCAACTCGCCGTCGAGCCGGACACGGCTAATGTGGCGCGTTACGCGGAACTCCTGCCGCTGTTTGCCGACACCTATCGGGCGTTAGAACCGATCTATTCCCGACTGCGCTAAACAATCGGACACAGATGAACACAGATTACACAGATGCTTTATCTGTGTTCATCCGCGTAATCTGTGTCCAATGATGCTTCTACTTCCCCGCCCGCGCAAATTCTTCGATGGCCTGATCCGACAGCGGATGATTGCCCATCTCTAACATCAAGGCCAGGGGCACTGTGACCGCGTGCGCGCCCGCGATCACGGCCTGCACGACCTCGGCCGGCGATTTCAGACTCGCCACCAGAATCTCCGTCGAAGTGTCGCACGCATCGATCACATCTCGCATCTCTGAGACCAACGCCAGCCCATCACCCTGCAAGCGCGTGCTGCGATTGACGTATGCAATCGAATACGTCACGTTTGCCTGACAACTCAGATAGGTCTGCGCCGCGCTGTAGCTGGCCGTCATGCCCACTTTGACGCCCTCTCTGGCGAACTTCGCCGCCAACGCCAGATTCTCCGTCGTCATCGCAATCTTCAGCGCGATGTTGGGCCGCAGCGTTAGCACGCGCCGCCCTTCTGCTTCGCGCTCGGCCACGGTCGGCGAGGTCAGTTGATAAAACACCGGGCCGGGACAAATGTCGGCCAATTCCGCGATGATGTCGAAGGGCTTGCCATCGACCTTAGCTATCAACGTGGGATTCGTCGTGATGCCACTCACAAAACCCAGCGCCATCGCCTGCCGGGCATCTGTTGCAAAGGCTGAATCCAAGAATAGAGTCACGTCACATCTCCTGTGTTTTGATAAGCAGTGACGATTCACATACCGCCGGAACGCGGGGGCTGCGCACGGAGCCCGCTCTGCTGAATTGTTCATCGGTTGTGCGCGCTGATTATACTCGCATTCGGTGGAGCAAAAACAAAAGCCAGCGGGTTGTCCGCTGGCCGAATCACATCTCGCAACGCAGAACCTGCTACTTCTTCGCTGCCAGGATCGGGTCAATGATAGCCGCAAAGACTTGCACCCCCTGCGGACCGATGATGGGCTGGCCGTTCACGAAGAAGCCCGGAGTGCCTCTGAGGCCGCGTTCAAAGCCCTCGTGCTGCTGGGCATTTACTCGATCTTGATAACGGCGGGACGTGACACAGTCTTCAAACTGCGGCATGTCCAACCCGACCTCAGCCGCGTAAGCCTTCAAATCAGTTGCTTCAATCGCTCCATCGTGAGCATAGATTGTGTCATGGAATTCCCAGAATTTGCCCTGCTCGTGCGCGCATTGTCCGGCTTCGGCCGCTTTGGGAGACAGCAATGTGATCACCGGGAAGTCGCGCCAGACAAATCGAATCTGATCGCCGTACCGGGTGCGCAGTTCATCGCGGACGCCTTGTTTATACCAGAACCAACAGGATGGACAACCGAAGTCGGCGTATTCGATGATGGTGATTGGCGCAGTGGCCGGGCCCCTCGACGGGGCCGCGTCGAGGGGCGCGGGATCGATCGGC
>JACRBO010000704.1 GCA_016219235.1 Chloroflexota bacterium | reverse complement strand
GTCTACGGCGCGAAACGCGCCGAGCTCCAGCAGATCATCCAGGATCAGTTGTTGGTGGAATTCGAGAAGCAGGGCCTGATCCTTGACGCGTTCCAACTGCGCAACATTACTTTCTCGCCGGAGTATGCTCAATCGATCGAGCAGAAGCAGATCGCGCAGCAGCAGTCCGAGCAGGCCAAGCTGCTGGTGCAGAAGAGCCAGCAGGAAGCCGATCAGCTGCGCGCCAAGGTCAAGGGCGAGGCCGATGCCGTAATCCTGCGAGCCAACGGTGATGCCGAAGCCGCAGTGACGCGGGCCAAAGGCGATGCGGAAGCTTTGAAACTCATTGCCGACGCGCTGGCGACCAATCCCGATCTGCTGACGTATACTTACATCCAGAAGCTCGCGCCGAATGTAGGCTTGATCCTCTTGCCCGCCGGTGGCAACAATCCCTTCATTCTGGATCTGAATCAGTTGCAGAATCAACTCCCGAAGACGACAACGCCTTCGGTGGCAACACCGTCGGCGACCACGCCGCAATCACCCACATTACCCACGCCGTAAACCAAATTGGTGAGGGCTTCAACAGCCGATCGTGTGTACGCTGCCCGATCGGCTGTTTGTTTGTTCCATAAGCCGCAAACCGGTTAGAATTTGTCAAATCCACGCAACTCAAATGATCAAACCGGGTTGTTATCAGGTATAATCGAAACAGCCTGCGCCGAAGTCGATGCGCAGGTCTTTGTATGCAGCCTGCTGCACGCAGTTAGCACAGCGACGGAATTATCATACTAGCAAGGGAGTTGCACAGATGGCAAAGACAGCAGTTCAAGACGCGGTTGCACCCGCGCGCAAAAACGGCGCAGCCACGCCGCAGACCGCCGCGGACGCGCTCGATACCGAAACGTTGCAGGCCTGGTATCGAGAGATGGTGCTGATTCGGGTGTTCGAAGAGAACGCGCGTATGGCCTATCAGCAGGGCAAGATCGGCGGCTTCTTGCACCTGTATATCGGCGAAGAGGCGATTGCGATCGGTGCGATCCACGCCCTGAAGCCGGAGGATCATATCGTGACGCACTATCGCGATCACGGCCACGCTATTGCGCGCGGGCTTGATCCCAAACGCCTTATGGCGGAGTTATACGGCAAGGAAACCGGCGTCGCCAGGGGGCGCGGCGGCTCGATGCACTTTGCCGACACCCGCCTCAATTTCTGGGGCGGCTACGCGATTGTGGCGGGGCATTTGACCATCGCGGTGGGTTTGGCATTGGCCGCAAAACGTGCGGGTGAAAAGCGCGTGGCGATGGTCTTCTTCGGCGACGGCAGCACGGACAACGGCCAATTCTATGAATGCCTCAACCTGGCCGCCGTGTGGAAGTTGCCCGTGGTCTTTGTGTGCGAGAATAATCAGTTCGGTATGGGCGTCGCCATTCACAAGGCTTCGTCCGTGACCAACGTCTACGAAAAGGCGTGCATGGCTAAGATTCCGGCGCAGCAGGTGGATGGCATGGATGCGGTGGCCGTGTATGATGCCGTGAGCCACGCCGTGGAAGAAGCCCGCCATGACGGCGGCCCGCGCTTCGTCGAGGCGTTGTGCTATCGCTATCAGGGCCACTCCGTCGCCGACCCCGACAAGTATCGCGACAAGGACACCATCGACGAGTGGAAGAAGCGCGATGCGATCGAGCGCGTGAAGAACCTGCTGCTCGATCGGGGGGTGTCCACCGAAACGATCGAGGCCATCGACGCCGACGTACACCGCGAGATGAAAGACATCATGGCCTACGCCGAGAACTCGCCCGCCCCCGACGTTTCGACGCTGTTCGATCACATTTACGCGCAGCCCGTGTAAGTAGACAAGGAAACAGGGAAAATGGCAGTCATTACCATTCGTGAAGCACTGAAGCAGGCGATGCGCGAGGAGATGCAGCGGGACGAGCGCGTCTTTTTGATGGGTGAAGATATTGCGGCCTATGGCGGTTCGTTTGCCGTGACCAAGGGCCTGTTGGAAGAATTCGGTGAAGAGCGCGTGCGCGACACGCCGATTTCAGAAGGCGTCATCGTCGGTGCGGCGATGGGTGCCGCGATGGGCGGCCAACGCCCGATCGCCGAAATCATGACCATCAACTTTGCCATCCTGGCGATGGATCAGTTGATCAATCACGCGGCCAAGATGCATCACATGTTCGGCGGACAGTGGACCGTGCCGCTGGTCGTGCGCATGGCCGCCGGTTGGGGCCAACTTTCGGCCACGCACTCGCAGACGTTGGAAGTTTTCTTTGCGCATGTGCCCGGCCTCAAGGTGTTATTCCCCGGCACACCC
>JACRBO010000690.1 GCA_016219235.1 Chloroflexota bacterium | reverse complement strand
GTGATCGTCGGCGCGGCGCGGCTGATCAATAACGCGGCCGTCACGATGACGCCACACAGCACCGCGCCCAGCCCCAACACGATGAGCAACTCGGTGCGTTTCAGGCCCAGATACCGCGGTGTGGAATCAGGTTGCCGAGAGTTCATAATCAACCTCAAGGAAATGATGCGGCTGATTATAGCAGTGTCGAAGCGTTGCGGCACTGGCGGCTTCGCCGCGCGCTGTCGTCGTCGTTCCAACAACGCTCGAATGCGCGCGTGGCGTTCGCGCGTCAGCGGATAGAACCACGCCATCGCGATGGCGCTGACCAACAGCAACGCGACCAGATCGAAGGTGATCCAGTTGAGCATGTAACCCAGTTTTCGCACGAAGGGCAACAGCATCCCGCCCACACACGCATCGGTATGAAACAGCACGTTATGCCGCAGCGCGGCCTGCGCCAACTCACGAATGGGATCGACCACGCCCTGCGGATACGAGGGTGCCGAACCCACCATCAAGATCGTGTTGGGCGTGATGGCTTTCTCCATTGCGACAACATCGGCGTTAAATCGATCCGCGTGCGGCTGCGCGCGGATCGATTTAACGCCGAAGTAGTGCGCGGCCTTTTCAAACGCAGGGTGCGCCGACGCAGGCAGCACCATCTCTGGCGCGATGATGTGTGGCTTAGTGGCACGAGTATGTTCACGCGCCGTCAGCACGGCCATCAATAAACTCTCGGTGCCGCTCGTCGTCATGTTGCCGACGGTGCGCTCATCGCCGCCGAGTAATGAAGCCACCATCGCCACCACTTCCGTTTCAAACTTCTTCAGGCTGGGAAAGGCTGTCGGGTTCAGGCCATTCTCCGAGAATAACGCACCCCAATAGACACGGCATAGTGATCACTTCGCCGCTGCTAGATTTCAGGAAACAACCAAGGCGCGGCGCAGTGTGACTGGTGAATTCACGCGAGGCGATTTTTTAGCAGGGATTCGGCTGTGACAATGACACGAGAGTAGCACGAAACTCTAATTTATTGGTGTAACACTTCTCTCGCCTTTGACCACCAACAGTCTCTAAACCCATCATTATTCATAGCCGATTTGTTCTTCGTTCTCATTGTGCTCGCGCATCGTCGCAACACTGAGAGTTTCACCCGGCGGGACGCAATCGCCGTCTCCGCTCGCGTGGAGGTTCATACACTATTTGGAGGACCATCATAACTTTGGAGGAACTACACACATGGAGGAAATACACCTTGTCAGAGGCTAGGCACCATTTACGGCCTACCGCTGACACCGGCCCGGACCAGGCCGCCGGCCTATGTCGAGAGCGGGGAAGGATCGCATAGATAAACTGCCGATCCGGTCAATGGGTGGGCCTGAGCGATAACCAGCGCTCCCCACCCTGCGCCAGATCGTTGATCTGGCGGCGAAACCTCAACCAACAACGGGCGATCAGCACCCTACATATCGAGCAACTTAAGAGGTAACGGGATTTTCAATCGCGTGCCTGACGGACGAGGTGCGCCTACGCACGGGAGGCTAAGAGCATGGGGGCTGTGTTGACGAGCGCGGCGCTGCTGCATGATGCGGGCGTCGTGATCGACTTCTATCATCATGACGCGCACTCGGCGTATCTGATCATGAACGCGGAATTGCCCGGCTTCTCGCATCGTGAGATTGCGTTGATGGCGCTGCTGGCGCAGCATCACCGGCGCGGCACGCCGGACATCGCGCCGTTCAAGGGTTTGCTCACGCGCGAGGATGAAGAGCGCGCGGCCCGGTTGAGCGCGCTGTTGCGATTGGCCGAATATCTCGATCGCAGCCGCACGCAGATTGTGCAGGAGCTCAAGTGCCGTGTTTCAACCGAGACGGTGACGCTGATCTGTCACGCGCGCGGCGATGCGTCTACCGAGCAATGGGCCACGCAGCGCAACGCTGATTTGTTCAAGCAGGCTTTTAGGCGTGACCTAAGCGTGCAGATGCAGCCGATCAAGGCCACGAAGACTGCCGCGCGCCCGAGCGACACAGTAACGCCTCTCGACAGTGAACCGCTGCTGGCGCGTGTGCAAGAGATCATGCGACTGCTCAACGCGGCGCCATAGCGTGCTCTGGCTGGCAATCGGTTGCGCGAAGTTTAGACAATCGGCCAGGTTAAACCTTCACTCTCTGGCCGCACTCCTGCACGACAGCTAGCAGGGGATTCAGGCCGCGCTCGAACATATCGAGCAAATTTTGGGCTTTGAGGTAGCGTTCCACTCTACTGTTTCCCCAAAGTATTGACATGTTGGCGTAGCGTGTTGCCACAGATCAGATCTGCGCTCAAAACTTCATCTAAGCAACCGCCTCATATTGTAGCCTAATGTCAGTTCGGGTTAAGCCGGCATCAGACTGGGTAAGGCGTC
>JACRBO010000703.1 GCA_016219235.1 Chloroflexota bacterium | reverse complement strand
CTTCAAGCTGCGCCTCGTCGTCGACAAGGCGCGAGCGGCTGGTATGCCCAAAGACAACATCGAGCGCGCCATCCGGCGCGGCGCGGGCCTCGATAAGGATGCCGTGGCGTTTGAAGAAGCCATGTTCGAAGGCTACGGACCGCACGGCGTGGCAATGATCGTCAAAGTTGTGACCGACAATCGCAATCGTACCATCTCTGATCTGCGCCGTCTCTTTACCCGCTCCGGCGGCAACCTCGCGGAAAACGGCGCGGTGGCGTGGTCATTCGAGACCCGCGGCTACATCTCTGCCCCCAAGGAAAATCTGGACGCCGACAAGGCCTTTGAACTAGCCCTGGAAGTGGGCGCGGAAGACGTGGAAGTGGGCGACGAGACCGTGGAGTTCTACACCCAGCCGGCCGATCTGCATACCGTCGGCAAGGCGCTGCAAGCCGTCGGCGTCAAACCGGACTCGATGGAATTGATCATGCGGCCCAAACAGCCGATGACCCTCGCGGCGAAAGAGGCCGCGTCAGTCGTGAACGTGATCGAAAGCATCGAAGAGTTGGACGACGTGCAGAGCGTCTACAGCAGCTTGGACCTGACCGACGAGTTGATGGCCCAGCTGGAAGCGCAAGCCGCGTAAATCAACATTCACAAGTTACTATTCAGCCTGCGTCCTTGCGAGCGCTTTTTGCGAAGCAATCTCAGGGCCGATCAGAGGGAGATTGCTTCGTCGCAAAGTGCGCTCCTCGCAATGACGGCTGAGCAGTAACCATTCACAGTACGATCAGGGGCGAGATCGAAGATGCCGGAGGTTTCTGGCGGCGCGACTCGCCCCTTTTGATTACCTATGCTTGTTTTAGGCATCGATCCCGGCACAGCAATTGTGGGCTATGGCCTGGTAACCGATCGGGGTGAAGGCTCGGTCGCAGTGGCGCACGGCGTGATCACCACCCCGAGCGATCTGCCCCTGCCCGATCGGCTGGTGATGATCCACCGTGAACTCAGCGCCCTCATCGAGCATTACAAGCCCGATCACGCCGCCGTCGAAGAACTGTTTTTCAACAAGAACGTGCGCACAGCGTTAGCGGTAGGGCATGCGCGCGGCGTGATCATGCTGACGCTGGCGCAAGCCCACGTGCGCATTTTTGAATACACTCCGCTGGAAGTAAAACTGGCAGTGACGGGCAGCGGCCGCGCCGATAAGCGGCAAATGCAGCAAATGATCACGCTGTTGCTCAACCTCGATCACATTCCCAAACCCGATGACGCCGCCGATGCCCTGGCGATTGCCGTGTGCCATTTGCATTCGGCGGGCATTGCGGCGCTGGAGTAAATCATGATCGCACATCTGCATGGCGCAATCGAATTCATCGGCAAAGATCACCTCGTCGTCAACGTCGGCGCGGCGTTGGGCCTTGGTCTGCGCGTCTACGTCCCGTCCGGCACACGCGACGCCGCGACCGTCGGCCGCACGATCGATCTGTTCACCCACTTGCAAATTCGCGAAGATGCCTGGACGCTGTACGGTTTTGCTTCGCAGGAAGAACTGGAGTTATTTGAACTGCTGCTTGGCGTGAGCGGCGTCGGCGCGAGAACGGCGCTTGCCACGCTGGCCGCCGCCCCGCCCGATCAGCTGCGCACGGCGATCGCGCACGAACAGGCCGACGTGCTGACGCGCGTCCCCGGCATTGGGCCGAAGACGGCCAAGAGCATCGTGTTTCACTTGAAAGATAAAGTCGGCGTGGTCACGCACAGCGCCGATATTCAATACCTGACCGATCAGGACACGGAAGTGATCGGCGCGCTGACGACGCTGGGCTACAGCATCGTCGAGGCGCAGAGCGCGTTGGCGAGTTTGCCGCGCGATGAAACGCTGACGATGGAAGACCGGCTGCGGCTGGCGCTGGCGTATTTTGCAAGATGATGAGTAACGAGTGACGAGTGAGACCTCTCACGCATCATGACCCCAGTAAAAAATTGCTCAAAGCGCCGTCCCCGGCGCGAGTTTGAGCGAGGGCGTGCCGCCGGGGACGGCGGCTGGAGCCTTCTTCTAGTGGAATCGCACCATGCTGGAGTGAACGATGCACGATCAAACAATCAGTGAACTTCAACATGACATTCGCACAAAGCAAATCTCCCCGCTGGAATTGACCCGCGCCTATCTCGATCGCATCGAGATGCTGAACCCCAAGTTGAATGCTTTCATCACGCTGACCGCTGAGAGCGCCCTGGCCGAAGCGCAAGCCGCAACTGAAGCCGTCATGCGCGGCGCTGAACTCGGGCCATTGCATGGCATTCCTTTAGCGTTGAAAGATCTGTTCGATGTGCGCGGCGTGCCTACCACGGCGGGCAGCCCTTTAATGAAAGATAACGTGGCGCGGGCAGATGCCTTTGTGACGAAACAACTGCGTGACGCAGGCGCGATCTTCCTGGGCAAACTCAACATGCACGAATGGGCGCTGGGCGTGACCAACATCAATCCGCATTTCGGACCGGTGCACAATCCGTGGAAGTTAGACCATATCACAGGCGGCTCCAGCGGCGGATCGGCGGCGGCGATTGCGGCGGGACTGTGCGCGGGCACACTCGGTTCGGATACGGGCGGCTCGATTCGCATTCCGGCGTCGTTGTGCGGCGTGGTGGGCCTGAAGCCGACGTATGGCCGCATCAGCACGCGCGGCGTCATTCCGCTGGCGTGGTCGCTGGATCACGTCGGACCGATCGGGCGCTGCGTGGACGATGTGGCGCTGCTGTTCGGCGTGCTTGATGGTTACGACGAGGCTGATCCGTATTGCTTGCCAACACAAAATCCGCCACGCACCACGCACCACGCACTACGTGTCGGCGTACCTGATGCCTATTTCTTCAGCGATCTGCACCCGGACACCGAACGGGCCTATCGGGCTGCGATCAAAACGATCGGAGAGTTGGGCTATGCGCCGATTGAGGTGGCTTTGCCCGGTTTTGAAGTTTCGGAGAAAGCCTCGTCGAAGATTCTGTTGGCCGATGCAGCCGCCTATCATCAAGACCGGATCGCGCAACACGCCGATCGGATTGGCGAGGATGTGCTGACGCGCCTGCGCTGGGGAACGGAAGTCAGCGGGATCGAGTATGCGCTGGCGCGGCGAACGCAAATCGAGTGGCAGCGAAAACTGGCGCGGCTCTTTGAGACGATCGACGTGCTGCTCGTGCCCGCCACGCCGCAGCCCGCCACCCCGATTGAAGACGCCGATCCGCTGGCGTTATCGAAGGGCAATCTCACGCGCTTTACGCGCATGTTCAACTTGACGGGCAATCCGGCGCTGGTGCTGCCGTGCGGTTTTACCGAGGATGATCTGCCGATCGGCTTGCAGCTCGTGGGGGCACACTGGCGTGAGGATTTGATTTTGCAGGTCGCGCGGGCCTACGAACAGGCCGCCCCGTGGCACCTGCGCACTCCGCAATAACAAATTCAATCCAGCGGGCGCGATACGCCAAACAGCGCGGCCTGTTTGTTCCACTGGCCGCGTGTCACCCGCGTTTCAATGGGAATAAGTTGCCCATCCTTGGTTTGCAACGGCACCGGGCAGACCTGCGCTTCGCCGGCCAGCATCGCCTCAAGCACCCGCCGGGCTTCGGCCTGACGCTCGGCCGGATGCACAACCAGCACAGACTGGCCCAATAGTTCAGCCGCCGAATATCCCAGGCGTTGATACACCGCGGCATTGGCATGCACGATGCGGCCCTGCATGTCGACCACAAAGATAAAATCGCCGATCTGATCGAACAATGCCTGTAGATTCCGTTGACTGGCGGCCAGGGATTCCTCGGCACGGATGCGGGCGATGGTGCTGCCCACCCGGGCCGCGATGGCTTCAAGGGCCTCGCACACCTCGGCAGGCAGTTCGTCCAGTTGATGCGACGCCGCGTTGAGAACCGCTATCGGACGGCCGTTGTGCATGACGGGAATCACGGCGATGGCGCGCAAGCCGGCGGCCGAATAATCCAGCCCCAGCCGATCGAGCAGATCGGCATACCGTGAATAGATCGGTCGTCCGGCCTGCACCACGGCGGCCTGCGGCGAGTCGGCAGGATAATAACTGGCGCGCTGCACAAATTCAGGCGGCAGGCCCTGCTGCGCGTGCAGCTGAATCGCGCCCGTAGTTTCATCCACCCCATACACGCCTCCCGCCGTAATCGACTCGATCTGAAACACGGCGCGCAAAATCTCATGCAAGGCCGGGTGCAGTTTACTGGCCGCGCTCAAGACGATGCCCAGATCGCGCTGGATGCGCAACAACTGCTCAGTGTGTTTGCGGGCCGTGATGTCGCGGATGATGATGCCCAGCCGATAGCGCTCGCCGGTCCGAATGGGGAAGGCGGCGTGCTGCCAGACGCGGCGAGTGTGTGGGTCATCGACGCGCTGACTGGGCCACTCGGTCACATGATTCAGGAAGTCGGCCGCGCCGGTGTTGAGCGCCTCCATCACCATGCGCTCCAGGTCCTCGGCCATGACAGCCTTGTTATCGTCGGGCGTGAGCAGCAGCAGCAGGGCTAGATAACTCTGCCCCACGGCCTGCTTGCGCACCACCCCGGTGATCTTCTCCAGGGCCTGATTCCACTCGACGACCCGACCGTCTTCACCGACCAGCGCCATGCCGTCAAACGATTGCTCCATGAAACTGCGGAATTTGTGCTCGTTGACGCGCAGTGCATCTTCGAAGTGCTGCCGCCGGGTGATGTCGTCCACGACGAACAGCGAATAATGAGTGCCGCCAATGGAGGCCAGCAAGATCGACCACCATTGGCCGTTGCGACCAGTCGGGTATTGAAACTCAAAACGTACGGGGCGCGCGCTGCGCCGGCTCTCGGCCAACTGTTGCACGGCGAGTTGAATCACCTCAGGCTCGATGCCGAAACTGCTGACCCGCTGATGCTTCAAGGCCTCCGGCGTCTGATCAAGATACCGCGCCGCGGCGGCATTGGCCGAGATAAACACCAGGTCGTCGCCGGCAACTTCGATCACGCCCATCATGAAGGGCGCGCTGTCAAAGAGGCTGCGCAAAATCGATTCGCTGTCGGTCAGCGCCGCCTGCGCCGTTTTCTGCGCGGTAATATCGCGGATAGCGCCCACAATGGCAATCTCGCGGCTGCCGGTCCGATCGGGCAACGGCCTGGCCCGATCGCGCAGCCAGCGCCACTCGCCGGTCGCCGCCCGCACGCGATACTCGCTCACTGCGCCTTGTCCAGCCAGCAACAGGGGAATGCGCTGCAAGACCAGCGGCCAGTCGTCGACGTGCACCAGACTGCGCCAGCCCCCTTGCGCGCGCACGGTGTCTGGCGAGAAACCCAACTGCGTGGCAAACGACGGCGTCGCCCAATCGAACACCACATCACCAGCCGACCCGACCTGCGCCGTCTAAGTGACATCGCCGGCCACTTCGGTCACGGCATAGAAACGATCGTAGCTGTGTTGGGCCAACTCGCGCTGCATGGCCAGCACATCAGCCTGGCCGCGCCCCAGCCGGAAGACGGTCACGCCGCCGACGAGGATGGGCACACTTTGCAGCGCCAACACGACGACGACGCTCAACTGGGCATTATCCAGCACCGACCAGGCAAACAACGCGGTAATCAGCAACCAGGCGAGATTGAAGACAACCAGCGCCAGAGCGGTTCGCAGAAAGGAAGGTTGATCAAGCGCAGGATCGTGTTGATCGAATGGGTCGTTCATCTGAAGCCCGGCAAAGAGGATGACTGATTATCGCCTACGTGATAGCGAAATGCAAGGGCGGGCCGTGTCGCCAGCAATTCTCAATGTGAGTTTTGCAAACCATGCTAGCAGCAGAGGCGGG
>JACRBO010000702.1 GCA_016219235.1 Chloroflexota bacterium | reverse complement strand
GGCTACGTTGGGCGTGTGATACTCAATCCCGCCGGTGCGGTCCAATTGCAGCGTGAAATCACGGCTCATGGGCATATAATCCAGGAAATAGCGCTTGATCATCTCGCCGCGATAGCCCAACGCCAGCACAAACTCCGTGTGCCCAAAGTGCGCGTAAATCTGCATGATGTGCCACAGCACCGGGTGGTCGCCCACGTATACCAGCGGCTTGGGGCGATCGTCGCCGCCGGAGCCGCGCATGCGCGTGCTGGCGCCGCCGCACAGAATCACCACCGGTAAGCGTTCACTCATGATCGGGTCACTCTCAAAAAATAATCTTTGTGCGCCAACCAGAGTTGACGCCAAAGATCATACGGCGCGGATTATAGCACAAAATTTTAGGCCGAGCGTGCTGAATAAGGTCACATACGCCCGGCCGTGGCTGCACATCTTACAACTGAAACCCCTCGCGATAGGGCACAATCTTGCGCGCGAAGTCGGTGACGAAGCGCTTGAGCTTATCCTCCAACTGCCGCCATTCGGCGCTCGCCAGAATTCGATCGAGTGTGGGGCGATCTTTGGCCACAAACCCGTTCAATCGAATGGGATAATGGCCGTACGCGGTGTGCCAGGCTTCGTTCAAGACCAGCCCCATCGACTGTGCCGCCGGGATCATCTCCCCCAGCACAAATTCGTAATACGCCTGCTGAAGTTCAGGCACCACATCGTACGAGATCAACATTTTGACGCGGGTTTCAGCCATGAGTGATCACTTCCAGATTCCGGGGATGACCGTGCCGCAGTGCGGGCAGGCGCCGCGCCCCGATAGTTTATTCTGCAAAATCCGATAGCCCCGCCGCGCGATCAGGAGTTCGTTGCACTGCGGGCAATAGGTGTTCTCATATGAACGAGTCTGGCCGGGCAAATTGCCCGCATAGACGAAGTGCAGGCCCGCTTCCTGCCCAATCTCAGCCGCGCGCAGCAGCATCTCCGCGGTGGTCGGCTCAGGTTCCAGCATTTTGTAATCGGGATGGAAAGCCGTGACGTGCCACGGGATGTCGGGCGAGACCGACGCAATGAAGCGCGCCGCGTCCCACAACTCTTCATTGCTATCGTTGAAGCCCGGCACGATCAGCGTCACAATCTCGGTCCACAGGCCGCGCGCATGAACTTGCTGGATGCCGTCGAGCACGTTCTTTAACACCGTGCCCAACTGCCGATAAGGCTTATCCCGCATCGACTTCAGATCGATCTTGTAGCCCACAAGGGACGGCTGAATATAGTCCAGCACTTCCGACGTGACGTTGCCATTGCTGATGTACACACAGCGGAAGCCCGCTTGCGTGGCCGCCTTAAACACCTCAACGGCCCACTCGCTGGTGATCAGCGGCTCGTTGTACGACGAGCCAAACAACTGTGCGCCATATCGCCGCCCGATCGATACCATCTCGGCCGGTGTGACCAACTGCGGCGCGACACCCGCCTGATCGTCGCGTAGCGTTTGCGAAGTCAACCAGTTCTGGCAGTAACCGCAATGCAGATCACAACCCAACATCCCAAACGTCAGCGTGTTGGAGCCGGGCAAGATGTGAAAGAACGGTTTCTTCTCAGTCGGATCGACTTGCAGCGCGCCGACATAGCCGTGCGGCACGTACAACACACCATCCCGATTGAAGCGAACGTGGCAAACGCCCTCGCGCCCGTCCTTGATGAGGCAGCGATGTCCGCACGCCACGCACCGCACAGCCTTATCCGGCAGTCGTTCGTACAACGTGCCGGGCACTGTCAATTGATTGAGCGTCTCGCCCAACGTGATGGCTTGCGGAGCCATGCTGCGCCTCCGCTTCAATTATAGCACTGCTGAAAATAGAACGAGGCCCGCTACACGAGCCTCGCGTTGTTCTCATGAAACGATGTAATCGCCGTTTGGACGTCCTCGTGAATTTCCAGAAACTGATTCACCCCGGCCAACGATAGCACCTGTCGCACGCGCGGCTGCGGGCGTGCCAACTTCAAATGTGGCGATCGATATGTGCCGCACCTCATCCCGTCGCGAATGGCGCGATCGCTGTCTTCGGGCGCGTCTGTGCGCATGGCGTGAAAAATGTGATTCAGCGCCCGGATGCCCGCGCTGCTCATGTAGGTGACTTCGGCCATATCCAGCACCAGATGGCTGGCGCCTTGATCGATCCAGCGCTGCGCGCTGCGCTCCAGTTGCTCAAACGTCTCGGCGTTCAACAACCCGCGCAGTTGAAACAACACCATTTCTTGCGCGCCCGGTACGCGCATCTCGACAATGTGCATCATGCCGCCTTCTTCAACTCGGCCACCCCGGCCAAAATTTCCTTGGCGCTCTTGATCGCGCCATCGCCGCTCGCGCCCAGCATCTGGGCCAACTCTTGAACTCGCGTTCGATAATCCAGCGCCTCAACATGCGTCAACGTGCGTTCGCCGTCGATGGCCTTATCGACCTTGAAATGCGCATCGCCAAAGCCCGCCAGTTGCGGCAGGTGCGTCACGCACAACACTTGATGGTGCTGGCTCAGACCCCACAGTTTTTGGCCCACTGTGCTGCCGACCCGCCCGCCGATGCCCTGATCGATCTCATCGAAAATCAACGTCGGCGTTTGATCCGCCCGTGACAGTACCGTCTTCAGCGCCAGCATCAAGCGCGCCGTCTCGCCGCCCGACGCAATCTTGACCAGGGGCTTCAGCCCTTCGCCCAGGTTCGGCGCGATGAGGAACTCCACGCGATCGATCCCGGTGCCGTCGAAGGCCACACGATCCGCACCCACGAACGCGCCGTTCTGATCAGGCTCGCGCTTGAGTTCGACGCCAAAACGCGCGCCGGCCATACGCAAATCGTTGAGCTCAACTTCAATCGCTTGCGATAAGCGCTCGCCCGCGGCCTGCCGCGCCGCCGATAGGTCCGTACCCGCCCGACCGATCTCGTGCAGCAGCCGGTCGCCATCGTGACGTAAAATGTCGATGCGTTCGCTGGCGTGCTCCAGGCCGTCCAGTTCTTTCGCGGCCCGTTCGCCAAACGCTTGCACCTCGCCAATGGTCGCGCCGTACTTACGCTTGAGCCGCTTGATCAGATCGAGCCGCTCTTCCACCGCATTCAGCCGCTTGGGTGAATACTGAATCGCTTCCCGATAGCGCTTCGCTTCGCGCGCCAGATCATCCACCTGCGCCACGACGCTGGTCAGCGTACTGACATGCTCCGCAAACTTCGGATCGATCTTGGCGAGGCCGGACAGCGCCTTATGCGCTCGCGCCAAGGCATCCAGCGCCGCAGGCGTTTCGCCGTCGCCTTCATATAAAGCTGCATAGGCTTCATCGGCGAATTGGGCTAACGCTTCCGCATTCGCCAGCCGCTTCTGCTCCAGCAGCAATTCGTCGTCTTCACCCGGCTTAAGCCGGGCAGCGCGAATCTCGTCGATCTGGAATTTCAGCATGTCGGCGCGGCGAGCCAATTCGGCTTCGCTCTTCAACAGTTCGCCCAATTCTTTGTGCACCGCGCGCCACTGTCCTACCAGTCGCGCCATCTGCTCGCGCAACTCCCACGTGCCCGCGTAGCGATCGAGCAGGTTGACGTGCTCTTTCGGTCGCAGCAGCGACAGGTGCTCGCTCTGGCCGTGAATGTCGATCAACTGTTCGCCCAGTTCGCGCAGCAGACTCGCCGGCACAGCCCGCCCGTTGACGCGCGCGGTCGATCGGCCGCCCGATCGGATCTCGCGGGCCAACCACAACCGATCGGCTTCTTCATCGTTCGTAAGCTCGTTGGCTTCGAGCAAATCGCGCAGTTCTGGCGAAGTGGGCAGATTAAAGACACCTTCGATCAACGCCCGCTCACACCCGGCTCGCACGCTGGTCGCTTCCGGCCTTGCGCCCAGCAGCAAGCTCACCGCGTCGATGATGATCGATTTGCCCGCGCCCGTCTCGCCCGTCAACACATTGAAGCCGGTCGCCAGATTCAGGTGCAGCCGATCGATAATGGCAAAGTCCGTGATGGTCAGTTCAAGCAGCATACGGTATCATCCAAAGCGCAGGCGACTGGCCAGTGTCCCGCCGGCCAGCACCAGGTAAATGACAATAAAACCCAGGCTCAACAAACTGCCGCCGCCCAACTCCAGCGCGCCGCCCAGCAATATCAACTGGACAAGCGGCAGCAGCGGCAACAGCGTTGCCGCGACGAGGCACGCCAGCGCCACCAGCCATGTGTATCGGCCGCGCCGCTTGCGCGTTGCCAGCCGCACCACCTCGGCGATGACGATGCCGACGATCGGCCCGGCGAAGATCGTGATAAAGCCCAGACGCGGCACGATCTGCGCGGCGATGAAGGCCATTGGCAGCGCAATCACGGCGGTGATCACATAGTCCAGCGGGGTGGCGGTAAAGAAAACGTCCTGCTGCCCGCGCACGCACTCCTTGCAGCGATAGCCCACCGGCGTGCGGCGCGCGTCTTTGATGCAAATGTACTTGCCGCACTTGTTGCAGCGCAGCGACGTCGGGATATTCGGATGATAATGGCAATAGTGTGTCTCAGTCGTCTCGCTCATTCGTAAGGCTCGGTAAAGTCAATCGGTGATTGGTGATTGGTAATCGGTAACTGGTAACTGGTAATCCGCCATTCGTCATTGTTCATTCGTCATTGTTCATTCGTCATTGTTCATTTGTCATTGTTAATTGTTCATTGTTCATTGATTCGGATTCGCCGCCCACTGCGCGGCCGGATTCTGCCCCATGCGCGCCATCAGTGTGCGATAAAAGTAGTTAGGCTCTTGCACGCGCACAAAGCGCGCCACATGCGGACTGGCTTCCACCACGATGCGATCGCCGTCCAGCACCGGCTCCTCGATCGCACCGTCGCCGCTGATCACGGCCTGATGTTCCGTGTAAGCGACCACCGTCACACGCGACCCGCGCGCCAGCACGATCGCCCGATCCATGCTGAGATGCGGGGCGACCGGAATCAGCAGAATGTTCTTGAGATCGGGCGGCAAGATCGGGCCATTGACG
>JACRBO010000686.1 GCA_016219235.1 Chloroflexota bacterium | reverse complement strand
CAGATGGATCGACGATCGAGGCGGACGTCATTGTCGCCAATGCCGATCTGCCGTATGCCTATCACGACCTGCTGCCGGATCGCGCCGAGGCCGATCGGTTGGGGCGGCTTAAATACACGTGTTCGGCCATCATGTTTTACTGGGGCGTCGATCGGGTCTACGAGCAGCTGGGGCATCACAATATATTCCTGGCCGGCGACTATCGCGCCAGTTTCGATCGCATCTTCAACGCGCACACGCTGCCCGACCAGCCCAGCTTCTACGTCCACGCGCCGGCCCGCACCGATCCGGCCGCCGCGCCCGCCGGACAGGACACGCTGATGGTGCTCGTACCCAGCGGGCATCTCGATGCCGCTTCGGCGCAGGACTGGGACGCATTGGCCGCGAAGGCGCGATCGGGCGTGCTGGAGCGCTTGAAGCAGATCGGCGTCACCGATCTCGATCAGCACCTGAAGTTTGAAGTGCAGTACACGCCGCGCGATTGGAGCAGTCTGTACAATCTGGCGAAGGGCGCGGCCTTTGGCCTGAGCCACAACTTTATGCAGGTGGGTTACTTGCGCCCGCAGAACCGGCATGCGCGCTATCGCAATCTGTATTTCGTGGGATCGAGCACGCATCCGGGCAGCGGCTTGCCGATGGCGCTGTTGTCCGCGCGGTTGACGACGGAGCGAGTGTTGGAGGAAAGCGGCGTGCCGCAAGCTGAGCTACGTCCACAACCGATGGGTGTCCAACCAGGCGCTCACGCTCATTGACGAGCGCCTGAGCGCTGGCGCCACCGCGCGGTAAAGGCTAAGGAGTTGCAGGCAGCAACTACTGAATCGGGCGTTTTGCCCTACATGACGCTTCGGTGTAAACTACTCTAAGAGGTTCGGAGGTGTGTCCAACTTTGCCCCGCTCGTTACAACAGCGGGATTGGGGTGGTTATGATGGCTGATCGCAAGACCACAGAGCAGCTGCCGGGCGAACTGGCCGAGTTGCGCGAAGGCGCGGCGCGGTGCGTGATGTTTATACAGCAGATGCCAGTGCCCGCGTTTATCAAGGACGCGACCGGCCGCTTCCTGTACGTCAACCGCCAGTTTGAGCAGCTGTTGGGTACCGATTGGGTGGGCAAGACGGCTTTCGACCTGCTGCCGGCCGAGCTGGCCGCCGGCATGCACGCCGACGATCAGGCCGCGCTGGCCAACGGGCGGCAGACGCGCGAGGAAACCCTCAGCGACCGGCACGGAGTAACGCATGTCTTTGAAACGACACGGTTCACGATCGAGCGCGCGGCGGCGGTTGCTGACGGTCAGCTGCCGCTGTTGCTGGCCGGCTTCGCCGTCGATATCACGGCGCGCAAGCTGGCCGAAGAGGTTGTGCGCGACAGCGAAACCAAGTATCACGCTTTCTTCGAGGCGGAACTCGACGCCGTCTTTCTGATCGAGCAGGCTACCGGCCAGATTATCGACGCCAATCAATCCGCCGAGCGGCAGTACGGCTATGCCGTGACCGAACTGCTGGCCCTGACCATTGCCGAGCTGTCAGCCGAGCCGGATGTCACTCGCGGCGACCTTCAACATTCCAGAGTGTATACCCCGCTGCGCTATCAACGCCGGCGAGATGGCTCGGTTTTCCCGGCTGAGGTGACCGCTCGGTCCCTGGTCTGGCAGAACCGGTCAGTGGCGATGGTGGCCGTGCGTGATATTGCCGAGCGGCAGCGAGCCGAGGATGCGTTGAAGCAACGCAACCGCGAGTTAGCCATGTTGAACCGCGCGGCGCAAGCGTTGACTTCCACCCTTAATTTGAGCGAAGTGCTGGAGCTGGTGCTGGACGAGCTGCGCCGCTTGCTCGATGTGAGCGCGTCGTCCATCTGGTTGATCGATCCGGCGACGCAGCAGCTGGTGTGCCGGCAGGCGACCGGCCCGCGCGCTGAAGCCGTGCGCGGCTGGCGCATTAGCGTTGATCAAGGCATTGTCGGCTGGACGGCCAAGACCGACCAGAGCGTGATCATCACTGACGCCCAGACCGATGAGCGGCACTTTCCCGGCGTCGATGGGAGCACCGGCTTACCGATGCGCGCGATCGTCAGTGTGCCGCTGCGCGTTCAGCACCAGGTGATTGGTGTGATCCAGGCGGTTGACGAACTGCCGGCTCGGTTTGACGCCAGCTCCCTGCGTTTGATCGAACTCCTGGCCAATTCGGCGGCGATTGCGATTGAGAACGCACGGCTATATGAAGAGATTCACCGCTACGCTGCAGAATTAGAGGCGCACGTAGCCGAACGCACGACTGAATTGCAGGCCGAGCGCAATCGGTTGCAAACCGTCTTCGACTCGGCCGGTGAAGGCATTCAGATCCTGGATCGGAATTTTGTCGTTACTTATTGTAATCCGGCCACCGAGCTCATTGCCGGCTACTCTACGGCCGAAGTTACAGGGCGGCCATCGCCGTTGTTCCAGCCAGCTTCCGCGGCCCTGACGCCGGAGGCCGTGCCGGCCGACTTGAGGCCGACGGTTGAGCGGGGCGAGGTGTGGCGCGGCGAGTTGGTCAGCCGTCGCAAAGATGGCACCGCTTTTGATCTTGCGGTGACGCTTAGCCCGTTGTATGACTCGGACGGGCAACTCAGCGGGTACGTGGCAGTCCACCGTGACATCACGCGTCTGAAAGAACTCGACCGGCTGCGTGATCAGTTCGTTTCCCGCATCGGGCACGAACTGCGCACGCCTGTGGCGAACGTCATGATGCATTTGAGTCTGCTGGAAAACGGCCGAGTTGAGGAGCGCGCTCAATACTTGACCACGTTACAGCGCGAGGCCGATCGGCTGCGGCGGCTGGTCGAGGGCTTTTTGAAGATTGCGGAACTGGATGCCAATCGGGTGGGGGCGGAATTGAAGGCAACCGATCTGAACGTGGTCGCGGGCAGCGTGGTGCGCGATCATTGGTCGCGGGCGGCGCAGCGGCAGCAGCAGTTGGAGTTTGAGCCTGAGATCAATTTGCCGCTGGCGTGGATCGATGCGGAGTTGGTGCAGGACGTGATCCGGCGGCTGCTCGACAATGCGCTCAATTACACACCGTGTCAGGGCAGCATCGAGTGCAGCACGCGATCAGTCGTCGAGGCGAACGAGACCTGGCTAACGGTCTCGGTCAAAGACGACGGCCCGGGGTTGACGGCAGATGATCTGCCGCGCCTGTTTGAGCGGTTCTATCGCGGTCATGCGGCGCGCGACTATACCGTGCCGGGCGTGGGTCTGTCGCTGGCGATTTGCCGCGAGACAATCGCCAAGCTCGGCGGGCGCATCACGGTGGACAGCCAGCCGGCGACCGAAGGAAGGGGCGCCACGTTGACTATCTGGCTGCGACCCGCGGCGTGAAGCAGGCTCGCAAATCACAGACCCCAGTGCGTGAGGCAGTGGGGTCTTTTAGTTAGAGTCACAGGCGGGGCAAGGCGATTACGCCGCGCTGTCGTCGCCCGCCTTCAATGGCGGTTGGCCGCTTGCACGGGGGGCCGGCACCTCACGGTGTTTAGCGTCTGATCGCCGGTAAGAAAATCTCGTAAGCGGGCAAGAACGCAGTAATCGATAAGCCCAACCAGGTCCCCGTTGAACCCTGCGATATCAGTGAGAAGAAGATCCAGCCGCTAGAGAACGGCATGACGGCCGGATACGTGTCACTCAGCACAGCCCTCGTCAGCTAGAAGGT
>JACRBO010000077.1 GCA_016219235.1 Chloroflexota bacterium | reverse complement strand
CGGTGATCGGGCCGCTGATCAGCGCGCCGCTCAAGGGAACCACCAGCGAGATCAGATGCGTGGCGGTAACCACGATCTGTCGGGCGTTGCGGGCGGTAACGGTGATCGCATGCGGGTAGCCATCGGCCCAGGTGTAGGTGGCGTGGGCGGTGCCCTGCCCGCTGAGCGGGGCTGGCAGCCAGGTGTAGGTCAACGGGCGATTGACGGCCAGGGTGGGCGAGACTGCCGCGTCGAAGCCGTACAGGGTGTGGGCCGTGCCGGTGACGGGGCCGCTGATAGCCACGCTCTCCAGGTAGTCGATGGTCAAGCCCTGCGCCAGGGTGTACACGTTGTTGGACTCGTTGAATTCCAGGTTGAGGCCGATTGGGCCGCCAAAAGTGTCGATCTGCCAGTAATAGTCACGCAGGCCGGGTTTGAGCAACGGATAGTCTAAAGCGATGGTGAGGCTGGCCCCCGGCCCCAGTGAGGGCACCGGGTTGGTGAAGGTGGCAAAGGCGGGGCAGACGGGCACTGTGCCAGAGCCGCACCAGCCGCCGTCATGATCGAGCGAACTGGTCGGGGGCGTTGAGGGTGAGGTCCGATCGTAGAATTCCAAAAAAGCCTGGGTGCTGGTGATGTCCACATCGTTGTTGTTGCGGACCGTGGTCGTGAGATGCGCGATCGGTGGATTGAGATCGTAATCGATAGACATGGCCGCACTGGTGACGCTTAGATCGGGCTGCCCCAGGCGCGGATCGGCCAGCCAGGAACTGGCGTCGAAGACGTGCCGATCGGGCGGGGTGTTTTGCGGCACGATCAGATTCCACTGCAAGGTGTCGCTGGTGACGATCTGCGGCGTAAAGGTCATGGACCCGACGTATTGATACGGCGGCGGAAAGATCACCGCGCCCACGTAACGATAGAAATTGTTGGAGCGGGCAAATTGATCGATCTGGAATTGATTGCCGGTGCGCCGCACATTCTGCGCGGTTCGATACGACCAACTGAAGTCGGACGATTCCGTCAGCGAGAAATAAACAGTGGCGCCGATAATCTGAAAACTGCCGTGCTGCACGCTGGCCGTGATTTCAGTCGAGTCGGCGGGGGTAGGCATGCTGAACGAGATGCCAAACGGACCCACCGGGAAACCCAGGAACACATTCTCCCACCGGCTGAGGAGTGTGGTGGCGGTGGGGACGCCGGTTTCAACCGTGACCGTGAGCAGTTGGGTGAACAAGGGTTCTTCGTCTAACGCCGGCTGGGACCCGGACTCAGTTGGGGGAAACTCGGTCTGCGCCAGAAGGCCGGCGTGTACGCTTAACAGAAAAATCAGGCTGGCGCCTACGGTGAGTAAGCTGCGAACGAGGTGCATAGCTACTCCGTGCATGAGAATTACGCGACCTTGCGGGGACGGCCCCCGCAAGGTCGGTGGGTTACAGCGCTAGTGAAGCCAGGTAACGAGCCAATTAGCAGCCGGGGCAGACGGTCACCGTAGGCGGCAGCGGCGTCGGCGTGCGCGACGGCGTCGGCGTGCGCGTCGGTGTGCGCGTTGGCGACGGCGTCGGCGTGCGCGTGATCGTCGGCGTGTTGGTGCGCGTCGGCGTGCGCGTGATCGTCGGCGTGTTGGTGCGCGTCGGCGTGTTAGTCCGCGTCGGCGTGCGCGATGGCGTCTGGGTAATCGTCGGTGTGTTGGTGCGCGTCGCTGTTTGCGTGCGCGTCGGCGTCAGCGTGCGCGTCGGCGTGTTGGTACGCGTCGGCGTGCGTGAGGCCGTCGGCGTGCGCGTTGGTGTCTGCGTGATCGTGGGTGTCAGCGTGCGCGTTGGTGTTTGCGTGCGCGTCGGCGTCGGCGTAATCGTCGGCGTGTTGGTCCGAGTCGCCGTGCTAGTGGCCGTCCCAGTCGCCGTGTTCGTCGGCGTCGGCGTGCGCGTCGGCGTGCTGGTTTGATTTATCCCACTGACTGTGAAGTTCTTATAGACCCGGGTATAGTGGCGGTGCGTGCCGCCGACGGGATCGTTGTCGCGCGCGGTCACAATCAGCCGGTAGGTGGTGTTGATGATGGGCACGCCGTTAGGCCAGGTGCCGGCCGGGTTGATCAGAGCGCATGTGCTGGGTACACAGTAAGGCGAGCTATTGTCGTTGACCGGGCCATACGCCGTGCCGGAGCCGTCGGCGTAGTCGATCTGGAACGTAACACGATTGATGCTGCCGGCGTTGACGTACTCATTGACGCCCGAGCCTGCGACGTCTGGATCAATGGCCGAGGCCGTGATGGAGAAGGAACCGGTGACTGAAATGGGCACGTTAGCTACAACGATCGGACCCTGGCGACCGGCCAGATCGACGTGGCAATCCTGCGTGCCCATGCGGTAGTTCACTCGAACCGTAAAGTCGCGCGCGTGATGATAGGTGCCTAGTGAGGAAAAGTCCAACCCCAGCTCACCGCTGGAGCTGGGTTGAACGACGTAGCTGAAGTTGTGATTGAAGCCCGAACCGGCCGATGAGATCGTGACGTTAGCAGGATTGAGTATCGTCGTAGTGCCGGCGGCAATCCATTGGTAATAGTCAAACGTCAGGTTGGGGCTGCTGGTGGTCTGGTCATGCCAGATGGCAGCCGGTGTGCCGGAGCCATCCCAGGTAAATACCGCCCCGGTCAGGGTCACCGTGTAATAGGTGCTGGTATTCCACAGAAAGCCGTTCAGGTTGTCGCCTGAAATATAGAGCGGCTCGTCTTGCCTGGTAGTCACCAACTCGCAGTCAGGCACGGGTGTGGCCGTCGGTGAAGCAGTGGAAGTGGGCGTGGGCGTGGCCGTCGGCGTGTTGGTAGGCGTCGAGGTCGTCGTCGGCGTGGCCGTCGGCGTGGCCGTCGGCGTGTTGGACGGTGTCGGCGTCAGCGTCGACGTCGGCGTCGGTAAGTTGATCTGGGGCGGCAAGCGTTCCAGTCGGACCTGGCGATAGTTTTCGATGATCATCTCACGCCGGGAGAGCAGCGGCACCCAATCGGCGATGGCGCGCAGCGGGGTAATCAGCGGATGATCGAACACCCCGACAATGACGACCCGGTCACCGGGACCACCGGCGTCGTCTTGAAGGCCGCCGCCGGGGCCGGTGCACTTGGGCACGCCATCCAGATCATTAAAGACAAAGCCGGGCCGGGAACTGCACACGACCAGACTAAAGAAACTACGGCTGTTGCGCGCGGTGTTGCCAAAGTCGACCAGCAGGCCGCCCGAGGCCCCGCGGCCAATGTCGTAAATCGTCTCCAGGCGGGCTTCATCTTCCAGCACCTCACGGTCGGCTTTGGCTAAGTCCTTGTTAAAGTCGCAGGCGGCGGCGCCATCGTCACAGTGCGCGGGATCGAACTGGCCGGTGACGGCGTAGCGGGCAGCTTCACGCACGACGTTTTCCAGAATCAGCCAGGCCGAGAAGACGCGCGCTGCCTCAATGACGACCATCAGGATCATCAGCAGGACCGGCAGAATTAAGGCGAATTCCACCATGGCCTGACCGCGTGAACGCCGGCGTGAAAATCTGGATGTGATGCTCATAGTTGTCCCTCGATGATGAATGCGATTGCGTTAACCGCTGATGCGGGTAAAGATCTTGCCGGCGATCGCCAGGAAGATCTCTTCCAGACCGGCGGCGTCGGGCGCAAAATAATAGTTGCCGCACTGCTGGCCGAGCGGCGCTCCCGCACACGGATCAGATTGTGTTGGATCACCGGTTGAACCAATGTAAGCAACATATCTAAGAAATGACTCAGCCAGATTAGGATAGCCCGTATCCGGATCAACATACGGGCTGCCGGGGGCGGGCACGCAGGTCACTACGCCATTGATGACGGTATATGTGGAGTAGCCGCCGGTACACACCACTTTACGCCCGAGCCCGATCGAGAACATCAATACCCCCAGGCCGCCATTCGGCTGAGTGGGGGCTGACTTATCGGGGGCAAGCCCTAAGTAGGTCGCTTTATCATACGCATAGTCTTCAGCGTCATAATTCGCGGTGGTTGAGATATGGTGCGTCGCCCAGCGGTTGTCGCGACAGAAAGGCTGCGCATCTTTGTCGGGGCAAAGACCGAAAAGTTGGGTATCCAGATCGGGGGCAGAGGGTTGGCCTTCGGTCGAATCTGCCCCGCCGGAACCGACGGTAATGACCACCCACAATGAATCGTCACGGAATGGCGGGGTGCCAAATTGCGCGGTGGCGGCCCGCAAAGCGAAGCCCATATTGGACGTGGTGCACTTCCAGCGTTCGCCGCCCACATTGATGGTCGGGCACGGGTCACCAGGGTCGCCGATCGTGTGATCGGAGACGCGCATATTGCGAATGGCGGTCTTGGCTGCATTCAAATCCAGGCCAAGGGGAAACACGATCTGCGGATCCCGATCGATGCTAATCACGGCGACCCGATCATATTGCGGATAGAGCTGATCGATGAACCGGATGGCCGCCTCTTTCACTTTTCCAAACGGCTGGCAGCTCCGGGCGTTGGAGGGATCGGGATAGGCATTGCAGGCGGCCACACAGGCGTTGGTGTATAAGCCGGAGTCCAGACCGATGGCCGCCAGGCCTTCCGGATTGCAGCCTAACCCGGGCTGATTAGCGTAGGCGTCCATACTGGGCGCATCATAAGCTTGCGCAACCGAGGCGTCGATCACCAGCACCACATCCACCGCAGCCGCCTCCGCCAGGTTTTCCGCGTAGATGCGCGTGGTCTGCACGCCCAGGATTTGCAGGAACGACATGCTGACGTCGGCTTCGGCCTTCACCCGGACCAGTTTGCGCCGCAGATGGTTGGCATCCGGCGGGCATAGAACGGCATCGCCGGGCACGGTGTCACACGTTTCGATGCGAACCGTCGAGGTAACGACGGCCATGTCAAAGAAACTCTGCGTGTCGGCCACAAGGCCGTGCGCATAGAGGAATTGCGTGGCCGCCTGCTGAATGTCAGCGACGGTCGCATTCTGCCGGAATTGCGCGGCGGCGGCCAGTCCGGCCGAGTCGACGGCGCGGCGCAAATTGCCGCGCGCCACAAAGACGCGGGCCACATCCACCACCAGGCCCGTAAAGCCCAGCAGCAAAATGAAGCCCATCGCAATAATGACAATGGCTTGCCCGCGCTGGCGATCGTGCGAAGACGTAGAGTGTAGTGGTCGGTCGGTCATATCGATTTGATCCTGACGTGTCCGGTCAATCTGGAATAGCGCCGGCAATCGCGGGCACGGGCATAATGGAATACGCGTGCATCACCACTTCCTGCGGCAAGACCGGCAGCCCGGGCGGAATCAGCCCCAGAAATTGGCGGTGAACGTGGTAGAGTTCAACGAGCACATAAGCGGACTTGGGGGCGGTAACTGCCCCCGGAAACTGATCGAGCCGCGCTTTGATGACCGAACTGGGAAACCTTGAAGTCGCCCGTACACAGCCGGCGTCGCCTGGAACCGGCAGCGACTCACAGCGTGACCAGCCCTGTTCGCCGCTTTGCAGTGCTGGATTCACATACCGCGCATATATCTGGCCCTGGCGAATGAGAATCACCGAGACGACGATGTCATCCCGTACCGGATCGAAGGTGACGCCCGGCAGGTTTTGCATGACCAGACAGGCTGCTTTCTTGAAAAAATCTTCGGTGGTCGTGCAGCTATTATCGGCGCTGGCAAACACTGGCGAGCCGTTTGCCGAATAACGGGCGGCTTCGCGGGTGGCGTCGACCAGTGTCAGATACGTGTTGTAGTACATCCCAATCTCGACCGCGCCGACCAGGATGAGCAGCAGAATGGGCAAGGCCAGCGCCATTTCAACCATGCTTTGCCCGCGCTCGAGAACTCGTTGCCCGCGACGGCTTGTCAGGCGTATAAGAATTGCACGCAAGGCTCTCACAGTAAACTCCAGACGAAAATTGACAACAGCAGGTGGGCGATTGCAACGCCATATAGACAACCGAAATATACCACTATCTTAACTGAATCACCTTAGTATTTAGGTCATTCATTTGAGGATCATGCTAAAATTGAAACTGTTTTTTGACACAAATTTGACTATGGCACGGCAGCCGACAGGGGAACCGTTCGCTCTTTAGTAGCGTCTGCCTTGTGAAAGATGAGCAACAACACTCATCCAAACTTACTAACAGGAGATACTAACATGTTAACCAAGCGAGTTTTAACGGCGCTGGCAGGTCTATTGATCATCGGTTCGATCGCCGGGTGCGCAGCGGTTGGAGCGCCCACAGCGACGGCTTTGAATCAGGCTGCGACAGCGACCGAGGGCCGCACGATTACGGTCGTGGGCGGCGGCACGGCCTCCGGTGCGCCCGATCGGGCCACAGCCCAGCTGGGCATCGAAACGCAATCGACGACGCCGGAACAGGCGACGCGCGCCAACAATGACCAGATGACCAAACTGATCGAGGCGTTGAAGGCCGCCGGTATCGATGAAAAAGACATCCAGACCACCTATTATAGCGTGTATACCGAACAGCGCTACAAGCCGGAGACCGGTGAAGCGACGGGTGAGAGCATCTATCATGCCAGTGCCAGTGTCAGCGTCACCATTCGTGACATCAGCCAGGTCGGCCCCGTGTTGGACAAGGCTGTGGCTGCCGGAGCGAACAACATCTCTGGCGTCAGTTTCAGTGTAGCCGATACGACCAGGCTCGAAGCCGATGCACGTGAGAAGGCTGTGGCCGATGCTCGCGCCCGCGCGGCCGATCTGGCCCGCCTGTTCGGTGTGCAAGTCGGCGACGTAATCGAGATCAGCGAAGTCGTCAGCAGCAGCGCGGTACCCTTGTTTGATCGGGCCACGGGTTTGGGCGGCGGCGGCGCGCCCATTCAGCCCGGCCAGCTGTCCATCTCGACGCAGCTACAAGTGACGTTCAACGTGAAGTAGGGTCGCTGCATTCGCTCTGTAGCTTGACAATGTTAAATTCACCGGAACGCCGTCTTTGCGAGCGCTTTCGCCTGGCGCGCCCCCGCCGCTTTGCGACGGACAGGGCGTTGCGAAGCAATCTCAGCGCCGGTCAACCGAGATTGCTTCGTCGCACGCCCTGTCCGCGAAGCGGGGGCGCGCTTGGCGAACTGCGCTCCTCGCAATGACGCCCCAATCTAACATTGTTAAGGTAGTCACAGGTAAGTAAAGCGCCGAATAGGGTGCGAACGCTTCGCCCTACACCAAACCAAACAGCCTCGCCACCATCACGGGCGAGGCTGTTTGGTTTGCCTGCATCAGCCACTTGTTTCCTTAGTCTACTTGTTTCCTTTACCTTTACATTACAGGTGCCGCGTGCCGTCCGGCATAATCGCGCCCGCTAACTTGACCCCGTTCAGCTCATCGCCGCCGATGTAAATGCCGCGCAGATTCGCGCCGCTCATATCCGCGCCGGCCAATTGTGTATGGCTTAGATCGGCGTCACTGAAATTGGCAAAGGTCAAATTCGCGCCGCGCAGATCGCAATCCCGCAAATCCGCGCCGCTCAAGTCCGCTCCGCTCAGGTTGGCCCCTGCAAAATTGCAACTGGCAATCTTGGCAAAGGTCAGGTTGGCCCCGTTCAGATTAGCATCCTGAAAATGGGCATCGCTGGCAACGCATTCGCTCAACTTGGTGAAGGTCAAACGCGCATTCGCCAGATTCTCGCCTGTCAACACGCAGGTGCTCATTTGCGCCTCGTGCAGGTTGGCGCTCGTGAGATCGGCGTTGGTCAGATTCGCGCTGATCAGCTTGGCGCGGCTCAGGTTTGCTTCCAGCAATACCGCCCCGGCCAGTGCGGCTTCGCTCAGATCGGCATAGCTCAAGTCCGCGCCGCCCAGTTTGGTGTTGCGCAGATTCGCGCCGCGCAAATCGATCTCGGCCAGATCGAGGCTGCTCAGATCGAGACCGCTCAAACGCGGCCGATCGCCCGAACCGATCAACGCCAGCAATAATTCTTTGCGTGTCATTTCCGCCATGCCCGTTTCCTTGTCGCGTGGACTCACCAAACCAGTCTTCATTATATGATCGATTGCAGACTGGCGCAAAGTACGGTCAATCTTAACTTGCATACTTGATCAACTCTCGGTATGATCAACTTTGCCTCAAGCCGTCGATCAAGCGTCGTTTAACCGTAGTCCGGGCGTTGATTTGGCCGGAACTCTGCCACACAAATGGGCGTTATGATTAGGAGGGCACTTATGCGGCACCCCACTCAATCACTCAGGTCGTCACACTGGCTGGCCCTGGGTCTGATGATCTTGTCGTTGAGCACGCTGGCGTGTGGCTTCGTGGGAGGCGCGTTCGGTCCGGCGCCGGCCAGCGAGTCGCCCACCAGTGGGACGCCCAAAGTCCCGATTACCTTTGCCGTGGCGACGCCGACGGCGGTTGTGCCCGGCATAGCCGCGCCGGATTCGATAGCGCCCGAAGGGGCCGCCGCACAACCAATCGGCCCGGTGGAAACGATTGTGATCACCGCGCCGTCGACCAATCAGGGCGTGCGCAATGGTTTCGTGGTGGCGGGTGTGGCCGATCCGGCGTTCGAGCAGCGCTTGAGTATTCTGGTACGCGATCAAACCGGTCGAGTGATTGGTTCGGCGGCGGCGCAGATTCAAGCCCCGATCGGCCAACGCGGGCCGTACAGTGCAACCGTGCTGTTGCCGCCGTACCTGCCGCCGCACGGTAGTGCGCCCCAGCCGGGGCGCGTGATCGTGTACGCAGTTTCAGCGCGCGACGGCTGGCCGGTGCAGCTGTCGTCGGTGGATGTGCAATTGAACAGCGACGCACCATCAAATGTGGCGATACCTGATCCGAATCAACGCGAAGCCATCGTCATCACCGCGCCGCAGCCCGGCGCGCTGCTGCATGGATCGGCCCATGTCGTCGCCGAAACGCTGTACACCGAAAACCTGGTGATCGAAGTCCGCGGGCCAAACAATGAGACACTGGGGCGCGTGATGCGCACGCTGGAGAATGCGGAGGGCCTGCCTGCGCCGCTCATCGTCGATGTGCCGTTTCGCGTGGACGCCGATCCGCCGGGCCGCATTGTCGTGTACGTGATCCATCCGCGGGATGGCAAGACGATTCATCTCAGTTCAGTGGAAGTGAATTTGCAGCCGTAATGAGTAACCAGTAACGAGTAATTTTACCGTTACTCATCACTCGTTACTCGTCACTCGTCATGTATTAAGGAGTTCCCATGGCTACGCTTAGTCCGTCTCGACCTTCATCCAAACTGCCGTTGATTCTGGCGATTGTCTTAGGGCTGGCTGCCGTCATCGGCGGCGGGCTGTTTTTGTGGACGCGGCTGCGGCCCGCGCCGGCGGCCAACCTGCCGCCCATCGTGGTCAATCGCGTGCCGGAACGCGGCGAGGAACAGGGCACTGAATCGCCCATCAGCGTCTCATTCGACAAGCCGATGGATCGCGCCTCGGTGGAACAATCCTTTGCGATTTCGCCCCGAATTCCCGGCGATTTCAAATGGAACGACACCAACACCGCCGTGCAGTTTGTGCCGACGGGCAGCGGCTTTGCGCGCGGCGAAACCTATAACGTGACGCTGGCGGATACGGCCAAAGCCGAGAACGGCAAGACGCTGGGGCAACCGATCGTGTTCACGTTCAAAGCCGTGGGCTTCATCGAAGTGACGCAGGTCATGCCCATCGATTCGATCGATGTCGATCCCGCCTCTGAAATCACCGTGATGTTCAACCGGCCCATCGTGCCCATCCGATCGGCTTCGGACACGACCCCGCTGCCCGATCCGGTGACGTTCGATCCGCCGTTGACGGGCAAGGGCGAATGGCTCAACACTTCCATTTATGTGTTCCGCCCCGATCAGCGCATGGCGTCGGGCACGAAGTATACGGCCAAGATCGCGGCCGGGCTGCAAGACCCCACCGGCGCGATTCTGCAAAAAGACTATGTGTGGACCTTTACCACGCAATTGCCGCAAGTGATTGCGTTCTCGCCCGGCGACACCTCGGAAGTGTGGATCGATGAAGCGATACGTGTGACCTTCAACCAGCCGATGGATCATCCCAGTTCCGAGGCCGCTTTCTCGCTGCATCAGGGTTCGGCAGACGGGCCGCAAGTGGCGGGCGTCTTTGGCTGGTACACGACGACGATGCCGGGTTCGGCCATGCCAATGGGGTCAGCGGGCCACTTCGCCGCGCCGGCCTTGGGCGGCGGTCAATCAACATCGGATTTCGTGACCGACGTGATGATCTTTACGCCGACACAGCAGCTTGAGCGCGAGACGGTCTATCACGCCAAAATGGCGATGGGCGCCAAGGGTCTCAGCGGCGGTGCGGCCACCGGCTACGATTCCAACTGGTCGTTTATCACGGTGAAGCCGTTGTACATCATCCGCACCGATCCGGCCAATGGCGGCACGGCCGCGCCGTATTCTTCCATGGAGATTTACTTCTCCACGCCGATGGATGAAGGCTCACTGCGCAACATCACCGTGACCACGCCCATCGAAGCCTCGAGCGTGTACACCTACTATAGCGATTACGATCGCCGCTACGTGTTTGGCTTTGGGGCGGGACCGTCGTCGAGTTATCAAGTGCTCATCGGCAAGGACGTGGCCGATAAGTGGGGCGTGAAGTTGGGGCAAGATCAGGTCATCAACTTCCGCACGCGCGCCCTGCCGCCCGAGCAGTGGTTCGATGTGCCGGGGCGCTTCGGCATTTACAGCGCTTACACGGATACCGTGATCTATGCACGCTATCGCAATGTGAGCCAACTGAACTTTGAACTATATCCCGTGGGCTTTGCCGAGTTCGGACGACTGATCTCGTCGAACGGTTGGGAATCGTGGGAACGCGACGTGCCCGTCAACAGTGAGCCGGTGCGCACGTGGTCGATGCCGGTGGATAAGCCGCTCAATCAGCCGGGCCTGATCCGCGTGCCCGTTGCCAGCGAAGGCGGTGGCGCGTTGACCACGGGCCTCTACTTGATCCGTGTCACTTCGCCGGAGCAACGCGAGCGCGACTTTGGCGGCACGACGCGCCATTTGATCGCAGTGGTCAACACCAATCTGACGTACAAGAAGTCCGAGCGCGAAGCGCTCGTGTGGGCCACCGATCTCCAATCGGGCCGCGAGATACCCGCCGGTTCAGTGACTTTGTATGACGACCTGTTCCGATCGACGGCCTCCGGCCTGACGGATGGATCAGGTTTGTATCGGGCGCACTTCGCCGACGATCTCGATCCGTTCCGCAATTCGAGCGCGGTCTTCGGACAACCGGGCGGTTCGTTCGGTGTGGCCTTGAGCGACTGGAATGCCGGCATCGGCCCGTGGGACTTTGGGGTGAACTCCGCGTTCTTCTTCGAGCCGCACAGTGTCTACATCTATACCGAGAAGCCGCTGTACCGGCCGGGCCAGCCCGTGCACTTCAAAGGCATCGTGCGCCTGGACGATGATGCACGCTATGCGATCGATCCGAACTTGAAGCAAGTAGATGTCGTTATCTACGACGCGCTAGGCACGCAAATCTATACGGCCACGTTGCCGCTGACGGACTATGGTTCGTTTAGCGCGGACTTCACGCTGGATAAGGAAGCGTCGCTGGGCGGTTACTCGATTCAGGCGGGTGTGCCGGGCAAGACGCCGGACTTTGCCGAGCCGCAAATGCGCACGTATTACGGCACGTTTTTAGTGTCGGAATATCGTCGCCCGGAGTTTCAGGTGACGGTGACGCCGAAGCAGGCTGAAGTATTGCAGGGCGACACGGTAGAAGTGGACGTGCAGGCCAGTTACTTCTTCGGCGGGCTGGTCAGCGGGGCGAAGGTCAACTGGACGGCGGTCGCGCAGAACTACTTCTTCGATCGCTATGACGGGCCCGGCTACTTTAGTTGGAACGACGTCGATTACTTTTCGCCGCAGCGCGGCGGCAGCGGCGGTGTGCTGGCCTCGGGCGAAGGCGTGACCGACGCGCAGGGCAACTTCAAGATCACACTCCCCGCGAAGCTGGATGAGAAGACCGGCAGTCAGCGCTTCAGCATTGAGGCAGCGGTCACTGACCTGAGCGATCAGCAAGTGTCCAATCGTGTGGATGTGATCGTGCATCAAGGCCGCTATTATGTCGGCATCGCGCCCGTCGATTACGTGGGCACGGCGAATCAGCCCATGGCCTTCGATCTGCGTACCGTCGATTGGCAGGCTGCGCCCGCCGCGAATCAGTCGCTCAACGTCGTGTACTATCAGCGCGAGTGGTACAACGTGCAGCAGAAGGACGATTACGGCAACGTGTTCTGGACCTCGGCGTTCAGCGATACGGCGGTCTTCACGACGACGGCCAACACCAATGACAAGGGCGAAGGCACTACATCGTTCACACCGCCGACCGGCGGTGAATATCGCGTGGTCGCCAGCGGCACGGACGACAGGGGCAACGCCATTCGCGCTTCCTCTTACGTGTGGGTGTCCAGCCGCGAGTATGTGTCGTGGCGACAGGACAACAACGATCGCGTCTCGCTCGTCGCCGATAAGAAGGCGTACAATCCCGGCGAAACGGCCAAGATTCTGATCCCGTCGCCGTATCAGGGCATCGTGCGTGCACTCGTCACGGTGGAGCGTGGCCGCGTGCTGGATGCGAAAGTGATCGATCTGAAGACGAATAGCGATGTGATCGAAATCCCGATCACGCCGGACATGGCCCCCAACGCCTTTGTGTCGGTGGTTATCGTCAAGGGCGTCGATCAAAACGAACTCGCGCCGTCGTTCAAGATGGGCTATGCGGCCTTCACCGTCAATCGCGAGCAACAAATTCTGAAAGTTACACTCACGCCCGCCCCCCCCACTCCCCCCCCGTCAGGAACGGGGGGGGGTGGGGGGGGGAGTTACGCGCCGCGCACGCCCATCGCGTACACACTGAAAGTGCTTGACTACGCAGGGCAACCCGTG
>JACRBO010000710.1 GCA_016219235.1 Chloroflexota bacterium | reverse complement strand
TTTCTTCGTGAAGAGATGCAGATAGTATTCGCCCGTGGCCGCATCGAACTGCCACGCCGAACCGCCAAAGAACGAGGCCCAGTTGTTGGGTTCACCGCCGTTCTTTGGTGCGCGCCAGATGTAGTAATCGCGATAGGGATTGTCTTTGGACTTGCGCGACTCGATAAACCACGGATGCTCATCGGACGTGTGGTTGACCACCAGATCCATGACGAGTTTGATGCCGCGCTGATGCAGACAATCGATCATCTCGCGCCAATCGGTCAGCGTGCCGAACTCCGTCATGATGTCGCGATAGTCGCTGATGTCGTAGCCATTGTCGTCGTTGGGCGACTTATACACGGGCGACAGCCAGACCACATCCACTCCCAGCGCTTGCAAATAGTCCAGCCGTTGGATGATGCCACGCAAGTCGCCGACGCCATCGTTGTTGCCGTCGGAAAAACTGCGTGGATAGATTTGATACACCACCTTATTTTGCCACCACGGTTGAGACATAGATCACCTCTTGATTGTATTGTCATGCCCGAGTGTTCGCGAAGCGGTCGGGCATCCATGTTGCACGCCTCCGGCGATGAAATCGCAGCAACAGTAACACGAAGTCGGCTTGCGCCGACTCAAGCCCGGCCGACGGAGGTCGGCTTTGTGTTGTCGTTGGCGCGAATCCATTCGCTGGCCCTCTGAATGTAGTCTTAAGCCCAGCGCGTCGATTTGTCAATCTGCTATAATCCGATCAACGGATTTTCCTCGGTCAGGGCGAGGTTCAAATCCGACAATCGCAGCCCGACAATTCACTCGCAGCTTACAGCATAGTCCCAGGGAGGAGCCATGAAGCAGAGCCTTGTCGTATTGATGTGTCTCGTCATAATCATCACTGCCTGCGGCGGCGGCGCAGCCGCCTCGCCCACGCCCGATGTGAACGCGCTGGCGACCCAGGTCGCAAGCAGCATCTTCGCCACCCAAACTGCCGCAGCGCCCAAGGAGGCCCCCAAAGCCACCTCTGCGCCGAAGCCTACGGCTGAGCCACAAGCTACGGACGTTCCGGCGGCCCAGCCCACACCCAAGACAGCAGGGGCCTTGAACACGCCGTCCTTCGGTGACATCGTCTTTGCGGCCAGCGTCTTGCTGGACAACGAGACACCCGTCGATGTCCGCTCCGCCTTCCCGGAAGGCGTCACGCTGATCCATGCGGTCTTCGCGGGCAAGGGCTTGAAGACCGGCGATATCTGGCGCAGTGAGTGGCTGTTGGATGGCGAAGTCCTGCCTGACCTGGTTAGCGACCACGAATGGGACACCAAGGCGGCGGGCGGACGAGGTGTCTGGTGGATCACCGTCTACAACGATGAGGGCATTTCTCCCGGTGACTGGCAGTTGAACTTATACGTCGACGATCAACTGCTGCAATCCGGCACGTTTACCGTGGAGCCTTACGCTTTGGGCGAACCCACCTTCGGCCCGATCGTGTTTGCGCCCGACGTTTCCAAGAACGACGAACCGATCGATCCGGCGGATGTCAGCGATCCATTCCTGCCGGCCGGCACCAGGACCGCTTACGCCTTCTTCAGCGGCATCAACATGGCGTCCGGCACCGAGTGGGCCTCGCAGTGGTTCTACAACGATGAACCCGCCACCGATCCCAAACTGCACACCTGGGATCTGGGCGAAACCGAGCAAAACTGGATCAGTTTCTTCAACACGGATGATTCGCCGTTGGAAGCGGGCGTCTACGAACTGCAACTGACCGTCGGCGATAGACTGGTCAACCTTAGCACCTTCATCCTTCCAGAAAACTAGCCCGCACGCCTCACCCTTGCGTAGCCCCCTCGCCTGAAGTTAAATGCGTGATTTCAGGCGAGGGGCGTGTGTTGTTGATCGATGTAAACGGTTGTAGGTTACGCAAGCATCCTGAGCGGAGTTCTGCGTGCCCTGAGCGAAGTCGAAGGGTTCGCAGAACGCAGTCGAAGGACGCGGCTTGAACACGACGACGCGATGTGTGGCGCTACCCGCTCCTTCGACTTCACTCTGTTCCGCTCAGGATGCTTGGCTCGCCCATTCGTTGATTCGAGACTATTCGATGACGCCCCTCAAAAACTTCATCTGCTCCGCCACCTGATACGTATCGCCGCCCTCGTGATGATTGTACGCCCATTCGATGATGTGCTTCGGCCCGGCATAATGGTTGTAGGCGGCAAACACCGTGCGCGGCGGGCAAATCTCGTCCATCAGGCCCACAGAGAACAACGCGGGCGCGGTGGCGCGCGCGGCGAAGTTCAGCCCGTCGAAATACGAGAGCGTATTGAACACCGTCTCGATCTGCGTGCGATGTACCTTGCAATAGTGGGTGATCTCCTGATACGGATAACCGTCTGTGATCTCCGTCGCGGTGCGATAGTGGCACAGGAACGGCACATCCGGCATGACGGCCATCAGATTCGGCACGAGGCCGCTCACGGCCACGCTGATGCCGCCGCCCTGACTGCCGCCGCGCACCGCGATGCGATCGGGATCGACGCCGTCAAATGAGCGCGCCGTCTCGATGGCGCGCACCGCATCCACGAACACGCGCCGATAGTAGTACGTCTGCGGCTTCAAGATGCCGCGTGTCATAAAGCCCGGATGCTGCGGATTCGATCCGCCCTCTTCCACGTCGGGTGTGTCGCCGCTGCGCCACGTGCTGCCCTGGCCACGCGTGTCCATGATCAAGTGCGCGTAACCCGCCACACTCCACGTCAGCCAATCGATGGGCAGGCCGCGCCCGCCGCCATAACCGATGTACTCGACCACGCACGGCAAGCGGCTCGCTCGATTTTTCGGCACATTCAACCAGCCCTTGATCGGTTGTCCGCCATAGCCGCTGAACGTCACATCGAACGTGTCGATCAAGGCTAAGCCATTGTCGATGGGCACAAAGATCGGATTCAGATCAAACGCTCGCGCTTCACTCAACGTCTGCGCCCAGAACGACTCGAAATCGGGCGGCTCGATCCGATCGGGACGGTAGACACGCAATTGCTCGATGGGTAGATCGAAGAACATGAGTAACCTCCAGGAGGATGTGAATTAGCGAATCCATACTACAAGAAAAACACTCCCCCTCTCCCGAAATCATCTTTGCGATTTCGGGAGAGGGGGCCGGGGGGTGAGGCAGATCAGGCCGTAACTTTGTGGATGTGATCGGCGATGCGTTCCAGGCCCTGTGAAAAGTCCGAGTAGGGATCGCGCCGGTAGAAGGGCGGGGCAGGGTTCAGGTGCGGATCGCGCTGCATCTCGCCCACCAAAATGTGGCCTTGCAGCGGTGCACCCAGCAGCACTTCGATCTGTTCCGGGGTGGACGGCCCGGCGGCGGGATAATGGTTGAGCATGAACCAGAAGATACTGTCGCGGTTGCGCACGGCCTCGGCCACCTGGGCGGCGCGGCGCACGGCCATGGCTTCGGGCGTCAGCACGCACAGATTTAGGCCCTCGCCGCGCGGCGTCAACGGCGGTTCTTCCCAACCTAAGAACGCGCCGGCATCGATCAACACGTAGTCGGCTTTGAGCCGCGCCACTTTGGTAATGGTGGTCAGCGCTTTGCGCGTCATCAAGCCGGCCGTGTTGTACGTGGTCGCGCCGGGCACCACCCACACTTCAGGCGCGTACTGCGGCGCCAGATCGATCAGCGTGTCCTCATCCAGGTTTTGCGCGCGGCCCAGCAAAAATTCCAGCGAGCGCACTTCCGGCAGGCCCAACGCAAAGGCCACGTCGCCCAGGGGTCGCTGCCAGTCCACCACCAGCACTTTCTTCTGGGTGGTTTGCTGCAAGGCCAGCGCCAGGTTGACGACCAGCGTGGTAGTCCCCACGCCAGGTTTGCTGCCAAAGACGGTAATGATTTGGCCCACGGTGATGGACTTGGAACGCAGATGCGCCTCCAGGCGAGCCAGCAATTCGCCGGTCTTGACGGGCTTGGTGATGTAATCGTTGCCGCCGCCGCGCAAGCCTTTGACCTTGGATTCGGTGGAGTCCGAGGCCGAGAGAAACACGATCGGGATGTTGGCACACTCGGGGATTTGACGGATCTGTTTGACCGCCTGAAAGCCGTCGATGCCGGGCAGCATCACATCCATCAGCACCAGGTCCGGCTTCTCGTCGCGCGCCATATCGATGCCGATCTCGCCGGTCGTCGACGTGATCACAGTGTATTGCGCGCGCCGCAGAATCAACTCGACCAGCCGCAGCAAATTGGGATCATCATCGACGACGAGAATTTTTTGTCCAGGCATGGCGGACGCTCGGTAGCGATCAGGATGGGGCTAGTTTACAACATCGCCCCTAAAACGCAAAGTTTAAGGAAACAAGTCCAGTTCGCGTGGCCGATTGATCTCCTGCGCCGATCCGTCCCGCGCCTCGACCAGCGCGCCGCGCACGATGACGGCTGGAATCGATTCGGCGGCCTGGCCCAACAACAGCGTGGCCGCCGCGGCGATTTGATCGGCGGTGCCAACTTCGGTGTGTTGCAGCGTGTAGCCAAACAAATCTTTGCGACCACGCCAATCTTCCAGGCCCGGCACACCCGATAGGCCGATCGCCACCCCCACGGTGCCCATGCGATGCGGGCGGCCATGGCTGTCGGCGATGATCACGCCGAGATCAATGCCAAATCGTTCGCACAGGGCGGCCCGGATTTGCTGCGCGGATCGATCGGGATTTTCCGGCAGGCGCAGCACCCGATCGATCCCGTCGGGCGCGACGTTGCTGCGATCGACACCCGCATTCGCCGAAATGAAGCCCAATCGATGCCGGGTGATGATCAGGCCGGGGCGCACGCGCACCACGGCTTCGCTTTCAGACAAAATCACTTCGATCAAGCGCGGGTCTTTGTCGCATTGCAGCGCCACGGCTTTAGCGTGAGCGGACGGCGTTACCGTCTCCAGATCGACGTAGCGGCCTTCGGCTTTGCTGACGATCTTCTGGGCCAGCACCAGCACGTCGTGTTCGAGCAGGCCGCCCGTGCGTACGATCGCGTCGCCCAGCAGGCGAGCCAGATCGTCGCCGGGTTGAATGAGCGGGAGGCCGGTGAGCGGCAGGATGTGGATGGGGTTCATGCGGCATCCATAGCTGAATCTGACGTCTGGGCCAGCGTCAGGCGGCGATGCTGGCGCAACAGGGTATATACGAATACGTCATTGTCGCCGGGGAGTTCATCATCGTCATCGGCGACCAGCGGCAGCAGCATGGCCGCCTGCGGAGCAATCTCGTCGGACTGGTGTGCGAATTCGGTCAGCCGCTGGCGGGCGACGGTGTAGAGCTCGGTAACGCGCGCTTCGTCCAACGCATCGAGCCAATCGCGCGCGGCGTTGTCGATGCTTTCGGCGACACGCTGAACTTGCCGATCGGTCAGCCGGTCCGGCCTGGTCAGGTCAAGATCGACGCGCACAGTCGAAAGGGCTGCGATAAACGCTTGTTGGAAGTCCAGCAAATCTTCTGCCGTAAAGAGTTCCAGCTGCAACCGGTCGTCCAAAATGGTCTGCAGCGCCGTGTCGATCAACTGATCGCTTTGATGTTGCAGAAAATCCATCAGGCCCGGCGTTTGTCTGGCCTTCTCGACGAGCGCCGCTGTCTGCGGATCGCTGTCGCCCGTGGCGAGTTGATCCAACAAGACATCGGGGTCGGCGATGTTGGAGTTTTCGACCAGCGCGCCGGCCGCTTCGGACAGGTCAACGAACCGCTGCACGGCTTCGATGAAGACGCCATACACCAGCATACATTCAGCCCAGGCCATGTCGCCGACTTCGGCACTGCCGGCGCTGGTCTCCAGTACTAGATGTACCATGGCCGCCTGCGCCAGCTGTTCCCGCTCGTGCCGGGCGCGCAGCCGCTGGCGAAACCGATCGAGCCGCGTAAAGAAATCGTGCTTGAATTCGGGCGTCAGGACATGCGAGATGGCCGCGGCGTGCAATTCAAAGCCTTTGTCGTCGCGTTCATCATCGGACAGCTGCTTGAGCGCCTCTACGTCGATCTGCAGCTGTTCCCACGTGTCCATCATCACCTGGCCGCTGGCGTAGATGTCAAAAGCCAGCCCGGCAAACTCCGGTTCGTCGCGCCAATTCTGGCTTGCCCACAGGGCTTCGGTGGCGGCCTCACTCCAGGCGGCTTCTGACTCGAACAAATTGCGGTCAGCGTAGAAGGCCAGATCGCGCATCAACTGGTTTTGGTGCTGTGTTTTCTGTTCGGCGGCCAACCGCTTCCGCCGATCACGTTCGGCCTGTTTCTTTTCCTTTGAGGGTTTGCTGCGCTTAGCCATAGTTACACCTCCACAGATCGGTCTGGTGATCCGATCAATAGTTTCACGCTCATTGCAAACGTCCACGCGCCCATGATCGTCGCGGCCAGAATCTCCGGCACGGCGATGCGTTTGTGCGGCACCAGCGCAATGGCAAGGATGGCCGCAAGCCCCGCCGCCATCGACAGGCTGCCCGCCACCCGATCGCTGCGTCGGATCATTGCGCCGCCCAGCAGGATGTACCCTAGCGGCGTCGCCAGAAAATACGTGGCTGCGACATAGTAATGCGTGCGACCGTAATCTTCGGTAACGATGCCGATGGCGGGCAATGCGATTGCGCCA
>JACRBO010000076.1 GCA_016219235.1 Chloroflexota bacterium | reverse complement strand
CCATCGACGGCGTGCGCGGCGTGCACGATCTGCACGTGTGGAGCATCACGCAGAATTTGCGGTCGTTGTCGGCGCACGTCCTCACCGACGATGTCGCCATCAGCGCGGGCGCGACCATTCAAGAGCGCATCAACTTCATGCTGCACGACAAGTACAGCATTCACCATTCCGCGCTGCAACTCGAATGCGCCACCTGCCAGCCCGATCTGCTCTTCTGCGACCTCAACGGCCACAACCACAGCGATCCACGAATCCACACGAATTAACACCAATTTGAGGCAACTGCTCAGGCCGCCGTCCCCGGCGGCTCAACACCCGCGCCGGGGACGGCGCTTTGAACGTGAATGGCTGAGTGGTAACGATTTGAGACGATTCGTGTGGATTCGTGGATCAAATCAATTCCCACGGCGCAGGGCGCGAGCCGCCGCGTAGCGAATCCAAAATAACTTCGGCGTGTTCAGGATAGCGATCGGCGTAGGCGCGCAGCAAACCAAAGCAGCCCGCGATCATCATATCGCCGTAAGGCACGGCAAAGTACGGGCGATGGCTTGATTCGCGCATGAGCGAGCGGCGCGGCCCGACGATCGCCACAAACCGATCGGCTATCGCCGCCCGATCGAACATCAGCGCCCCGTGGCCCATCGTGTCAAAGACCTCGCGATGTTGCAACGTGCCAGCGCTCAACTTATCGATGTAACCATCCAGTTGCTCCCGCGTGATCTCGCCCGTGTGATGCTCAAACACGCCCTCGATGCCGCCCGGCCCCAATCGAAACGCCAGCGTGTGAAAGTTGCCCACATTGCCCACGATCAACTGCTGATGCTCGCTGACGCGCGGATCGAGCAGCGCGCCCAGCACAGCGGCAGGCGCAGTGTCCATCAATAATACGTCGCCTTCAAAATCCGCCGTGTCTTCCACGGCTTGCAGCCGCGTCAAATGATCGGGCAACTCACCGCGCTTGAACGCAAACGCCGACAGTCGATTCTCGGCGCGGATGCGCTGCTCCAGATAGTCAAAACGAAATTGTCGATCGGAATAACCCGCCGGTGCGTTACCGTGATCGAAGACGGCCAGCGCCAGTCCATCGGGTTCGAGATCAAGCCCAAAGGCCGCAAACGCCGATCGGATCATGTCCAGATCGAAGTCGCGTAAACGCAGCGTATGCTCTTCCACTTCGTCCAGGCGGTGGGCTTCTTCATCGCTGATCACGCGGATGCCCATCGCTTCCACTTTGTCGAGTTCGTCGTCAAACGTCTTAGCGGCTTCTGTCGTAGCATACGCTTTGAAACCGGCCTTGACGTGATCCTTCACCGCCCAGTGGCACGGCCCGCCGCCCATCGTGACGCCGGTCAACACGACCGGCTCGCCCGCGCGCGTGGCCTGCTTTACGCGCTTCGCCACCAATAATGTTGGCGAAGGCATCACCAACTTCAAACAGTTCTCGATCTCTTTGTCGCTGTCGTACAGCAGAATGTCTTGCGTGCCTGTGCCGACATCCACACACAGAATTTTCATAGTCTCTCTCCATCTCTCATTCTCTCTGTCGCTCCATCGACTGAGTGACGGAGCGACAGAGAGAATGAGGGATTATTGTGTTCGCCAGATCGACGCCCCGACGGGCAGCGACGGCAACGGCAAATGACCGTTGATCACCGTAGCACGCGCGCCGCTGAGAACCTCGACGAACTCCGTGCCGTCCGCGATCGCGCCGTGAGCGATCGGAAGCGCGCCGGCTGCTATAGGCTGTCGATTCGCCACGACGATGATGGCTTCGCGCTCGCTATCCCGCAGATAGGCGATCGAGTTGTCGCCGATCGAAAGTATTTGGAAGCCGCCGTCGATCAACGCAGAGGATGATCGGCGCAGGTGAATCAATGTTTGATAGTAGGCGCGCAGATCGTGATCCCACGTCGATCGGTCCCAGTTCATGCACTGGCGCGGATCGCCGCGCAGGCCGATCTCGTCGCCGTAGTAAATGCTGGGCACACCGGGGTACGTCATCAACAAGGCCACCGCCAATCGATTACGCGCCATGTCACTATCGACCACGTTAATCAGGCGCGCGGTGTCGTGGCTGCCCAACAAGTTGAACTGCTGCTGCGCGATGACCCACGGCACACTGGCGCGATAGGCCCGCCACGTATCGGCCAACGCCTGTGTCGGCCACGCCTGATCAGACGCGACGAAGTACGGCTCGGCGTGCTGGCGCACGAAGAAGAACTTGAGCCAGTACCACACCGGATGCGTGAAGCCCGCGTAATTCATCACCGCATCCCAGCAATCGCCCTGCAATTGCGGCGTGCCGTCGAACCAGTTTTCGCCCAGCAAATACGCCGTATCGCGTTCGTCCTTCACCGCCTGCCGGATGCCGCGCCCGATGTCGCTGCCCTGCTGATTGGCCCCCTGCCGCGCCAGCATGTTCGCCACGTCGATGCGCCACCCGTCGATGGCATACGGCTCGCGCAGCCACCGGCGAAAGATCGCCTCGCGCCCGGCGTACATCGTCTCGCGCAACTTCGCGCTGCGATAATCCAACTTAGGCAAAGACTTCACCCCCAGCCAGGTGGTGTAGTCGTGCGGATGCTGTTGAAACGTAAAGAATTCGGCGGTGGGTGCGTGCGGATCTTTCAGCGCGGCCTGAAACCACGGATGTAAAACGCCGCAGTGATTGGGCACGATGTCCAACATCAGGTGCATATCGCGCTCACGCGTCGCGCGCCGCAGTGAAGCCAGCGCGCCATTGCCGCCCACGTGCGGATCGACATTCTCGTAATCGGCCACGTCGTAGCGGTGATTGCTGTGCGACGTGAAGATGGGATTGAGATAGATCGCGTTGACGCCCAGTTCGTTTAGGTCGTCCAGATGCTGCTCCACACCGGGCAAATCGCCGCCGAAAAACTCCACCATGTCGGCGTGCGGCACCGTCGAGGGCGGTTCGCCCCACTTGCGCGCGCGCGATGGCTGACCGACGTAGACGAATTCATCATCGCGCACGTTGCTGGCCGGATCGCCGTCCGCAAAGCGGTCGGGGAAAATCTGGTAAAACACGGCGCTGCGCACCCAGTCCGGCGCGATGTAGTCAGCCAGCAGTTTGAAGTCTTCGGCATCGGTGGGCACGTGCCGCAGCAAGCCCGCGCCCGTGTACCACCACACGCCCTCGTTGGTAAAAATCAAAAAGCGATAACCGATCGTCGGCATCGAGACCGTGAGTTTCGCCTCCCACCAGCGCAGCGTGTTGTGCACATCGCGCGGGCGCATCTCGGCAAAGTGCTGCTCGCCGTCCGGGCAGGTGCGCAGCAGGATGCGCTGAACCGGCGCCTGCGGATGAGACCGCAAACGAATCGTCACTTCGTCGTTGAGTTGAAAGGCCTGCGGTGAAACGTAGCGGCCCGAGCCGTCGTGATGAATGGAATCGAGGTTGTAAGGCACATATCACTCCGGGAAACAATGTCACCCGAATTATACCCGCTCCTCCGGCGGCCTGATGGCTTTGAAACTCCGGTAGAGCAGCAGATCGTAGATGATCTTCAAGCCTCCGGCGATCAAAAACGGCGCGCTCAACAACGCCGATTGATTCAGCAGCGCCCCCGCGATCGACGGCGATAACGCCGCGCCGGTGGTGCGCGCGACGCCGGTCACGCCCGCCGCCGCCGATCGTTCATCCGGCTCGACGACGGCCATCGTGTAGGATTGGCGCGTGGGCACATCCATTTGCGAGATGCTGTAGCGCACCAACAGCAGCGCAATCGCCAGCGGCAGCGTGGGCATCAACGGCACGAGCATCAGCAAGACGTTCGACGGCAGATGCGTCAGCACCATGGTGTTGATCAGACCGATGCGCTTCGCCAGCCGCGCCGCCGACAGCGCCGAAATGCCCGCCAGAATATTCGCGCCGAAAAAGATCGCGCCGAGTAACGCGGGTTCGGTGTTGAAACGCACGTAAAACCAGTAAGCCACAAAACTCTGCACGATGAAGCCGCCCGCGAAGGCATCCAGCGAGAATAACGCCGAGAGTTTGAGCACCACGCGCCGCGATCGATGCAAACCGATCCAATCGGCGTGGGGTGAAACCGCGTGGGCATCCACTTCAATCGTCGGTGACAGGCGCGTGAAGAGCACGGCCAGTATCAAGCCGATCACGCCATAGCCAATCACGTTGGCGCGATAACTATCCAACGGCGACAGGCCGCTATTTTGCAGCACTTGCGCCAGACCGCCGCCGCACAATGCGCCGAGCGCAGCCGCAAACGAGCCGGCCAGGTTGTACCACGCGAAGATCGATGTACGCTGCTGAGGGCGGATAATATGCGACAGCGCCGCCTGTTCGATCGAGAGGAACGGGCCGACCTCGTGGCCGCTGGGACTGATCACGCCGATCGTGGCCGCGATCAGCAGCACGGCAAAATCTTGCGTCAGCGCAAACAGCCCCGCGGCGAAGATCATCAGCAGCGCGCCGATCATCAATGTGCGGCGGCGGCCAATGCGATCGGCGCGCGTGGTGAGCCACAGGGAAATCGCGGTATCGCCGATCAGCGTGAAGGTAAACAACAACCCGATCGATGTTTCGGCCAGGCCCACTTGCGCCAGATACAACACCAGCACCACGGACAGGAAGCCGTAGCCAAACATCCGCGTGAAGCGAGTGACGAAGAGCCAGCGGCCATCAGCGGTGAGTGACCGCATCAGCCGTTGGCGACCTGTAAGCGGCACCACGCATACAGCGCATCGTACACTTCAAACTGCCGCGCCAGATTCTCTTCGTCTTCGGGATAGCGCAAACTGTAGCCGGTGGCGATGGCCTCCAGCCCGCGCGCGATCGGATCGGTGTCCAGGTCTTCGGCCACATCGGCGGCGTGGACGATCTTCGCCAGACGCACCAGTCCCGGATCTTTCAACTCGTACTTCAGCATGATCGATTCGAACGAGCAACGCCCGTCGTGGTGTCCTAACTCTACATCGGGCGCATCAAACGGAATGGCGTCGGTTGCGGCGGCGATATGCTTAATCTGAT
>JACRBO010000697.1 GCA_016219235.1 Chloroflexota bacterium | reverse complement strand
CGGGCGACGCCGAAGGCAGCGACGGTGTCTTCACCATGTCGGGCGGCTCGCTGGCTTACACTTCAGCCACCGGCCCGCTGTTCTACGTGACCAACTCGACCGCCTACATCACGCTGAAGGGCGTGGACGTTACGGCGGCGGCGGGTCAGATCGTGCGGGCCGAAGGGAACGATCGATGGGGCAGCAGCGGCGCGAACGGCGGCACGGCCAACCTGACGGCCGACGAGCAAACTTTGATCGGCGACGCCACTGCGGACAACATCAGTTCGATCGCGCTGACACTGCAAAACGGTTCGTCGCTGACGGGCGCGATCAACGCCGACAACACGGCCAAAGCGGCCAGCCTGACGCTGGATGCCGGCAGCGTGTGGACTGTCACGGCGGATTCGTACCTGAGTTGCCTGAACGATGCCAACGGGATTTCAGGCAATACCATCACCAACATCAATGGCAACGGCCACACGGTCTATTACAACCCGAGCGCGTGTGCGGCGCTCAACGGCCAGACGTACACCCTCATTGGAGGTGGTGAACTTAAGCCCATCAACTAACGCTCGTCCATAATCGAATAGCCACTGTCCGCGCGGGTCATCGATGAGGTGGCCCGCGTTTTGCTAATTAGTGATGAGTGACGAGTGAAGCCGTACTCATCACTCGTTACTCGTCACTCATCACTCATCACTCATCACTCATCACTCATCACTCGTCACTCGTCACTCGTCACTCGTCCCATTTCCCCAACACTGTCTTCATACCGCCTCGATGTGATCTGCACACGGCTTTGTTATCCTAAAGCCAGGATTTCATTCGGAGGCAACTATCATGAAGACGAACAAGCAGAAACACAACTGGTTGATCGATGCGGCTTTATTTGGCGGTTTATTGCTGGCGTTCTGGCTGGAGTTGACGGGCGTGGAAGTTCACCAGTGGTTGGGCATCACCATCGCCGCGAGCGCGGGCTATCACCTGCTCACACACTGGTCGTGGGTCAAGTCTGTGACGGCGCGGTTCTTTGCGCAGACATCGGGGCAGGCGCGGCAGTACTACCTGGTGGACGGCGCCGTGCTGATCGGGTTGGCGACGATCACCGTGACGGGGCTGGTCATCTCCACATGGTTGAACCTGACGCTGAGCAACTTTGCCGCGTGGAAGTCACTGCACGTGATCGCATCCATCAGCACGCTGCTGGCCGTGGTCGCAAAGATCGCCCTGCACTGGCGGTGGATCGTTTCGACGGCGCGGCGCTACATCCTGCCGAAGCCCGCGCCCGCAGTAGCGAATGCGCTGGGCCGCCGCGAATTCCTGCGCCTGATGGGCGGCGTCAGCACCGTTGCCGTGATTGCGACCATCGGCGCGGTGGATGCGCTGAAGACCACGGCAGCCGCAGCTACGGCGACGCAAACGACTGGTACAAGCAGCACGACCGGCAGCACCAGCACAACCGGCACAACGCAGACCACGACCAGCACGCAGCAGAATAGCAGCAGTTGCGTGGTGCGTTGCAACAAAGGCTGCTCGTATCCCGGCCACTGCCGCCGCTACACGGACAGCAATAACAACGGCAAGTGTGATCTGGGCGAGTGCACGACGGCGTAGGCGAATGCCCCCTCACCCCCGTGTCGCCAGAAGCGTGCGACATCTACGACCCTCTCCTGAAATCGCATCCTGAGCGGAGCATAGCGAAGTCGAAGGACGATTTCAGGAGAGGGGAGCGATTCTACTCCTGCCCCCGATCCCTGATCCCTCATCCCCGCTCCCTTCTTAACCGGCATTCATCTGTTCTCGATAAGTTCTGCACAACAAAGCGGTATCTTTTTAACAGATAGTGGCAGTGGGCCGCTATACTGACCAAAGACTGGAGGCTAGTATGACAGGATTGAAGAAATATGTTGGTTTAGCCACGTTGGTGGCAATCGTGGCTGCCCTGGGGATCAGTTCTGCGGCGTTTGCGCAGAGCTCCGCCACCCCCACCCCCGCGGCGCCGACGGCTCCGACCGCCCCGCTGGGGCATCGCGGTGGTGGCTTTGGCCTGCGCAGCCAGGCGGCGCTGGAAGCGGCCGCTAAAGCGCTGGGCATGACGGCCGATGAACTGCAAGCGGAACTGTGGGGCGGCAAGACTCTGTCGGACCTGGCGACAGAGAAGAAGGTCGACATCGCGGATGTGCAGGCGGCGGTTGAAGCGGCCCTGTTGGCTGAAACCAAAACCGCCATCGCGGACGCAGTGACGGCCGGCACGATCACCCAGGCCAAAGCCGACTGGCTGTTGGACGGCCTGGACAAGGGCTACTGGGGCGCGGGCAAGGACGGCGGCTTCGGTGGATTCGGCATGAGGCCGGGCGGTCGCGGCGGTCATGGCGGACGGGGCGGCTTTGGCAAGCCCAACAGTACCGCGCCGGACACCACCACGCCGGACAGTGGAACGACGACCCCCAGCGGGTACGTGTTCTAAGCGGGCAACTTAGTAGTATGAAGCGTGAAGAGCGTGGCGGAGGTCACGCTCTTCTGTTACACTTTTCTCGTATCCCGCCAGCCACGGGAACACTCTTATTCTGCAAAGGGAGGCAGACACTATGGACAACGATGATCAACCAGTCGGCCGCATTCTGACGCGGCGGGAAGTGCTCGTCTTAT
>JACRBO010000696.1 GCA_016219235.1 Chloroflexota bacterium | reverse complement strand
GGTTGGACGAAGCAGTCGCGCGTCAAGCCGCAATCGCTGCCGGTTGAGCGGCGTACCGGCATCAGCGTCGTCGAGCTGGGTTACACGGTCGATGAGGCCACGGTTCAAGGGCAGCGCTGCCTGGAGTGCAGCGTCAACACCGTCTTCGATGGCACGAAGTGTATTCTCTGTAACGCCTGTGTGGATGTGTGCCCGTGGAACTGTTTGAAGATTGTGTCGTTGGACGATATGCGTGGTGATCCCTCACTAACCGCCGTGGTGGATAATCTGGCCGGCGAGACGCGGCAAGGTGTGGCGGCCATGCTTAAAGACGACGAAGCCTGCACCCGCTGCGCGTTGTGCGCCGATCGGTGCCCGACCAACGCCATTACTATGGAGGCGTTCCGCTTCAAGGAAACGCTTGCGTATCGATAGTTCATCTGGACTCTATACGGTTCCCGTTTTGATTTACGCCGACGCTCATGCTGGATGAAAATCCAGCGGCCAGCAACGGCGGATTGTCATCCGCCTTGAGCGTAAACGATTGAGGGACCCGCCCTAAGTCCTTTGCTCGCACCCTCAATTCTCAGGAGTAGGCATGTCATCACTTGTTAACTCAATCACCCGGTCGCGCGTCTGGCGCTCCTTCTTCCGGCACGGTTGGCCGGACAATCCGCTCGACCGGTCGCTGGTCATGACGACCAATGTGTTCTTCCACCTGCACCCGGTCAAAGTCAGCCGCAAGAGCCTTAAGGCCTCCTACTCGATGGGCCTGGGCGTGCTGACCGCCGTAACCTTCCTCGAACTGGCGCTCACCGGTATGCTGCTGATGTTCTACTACGTGCCGTCGATCGAGCGGGCGTTCGTCGACATCACTCGCCTTCAGACGGAAATCCCGCTGGGCCAGTTGCTGCGTAACCTGCATCGCTGGGGCGCGCACCTGATGGTGATTACGACCGTGCTGCACATGGTTCGCGTGTTCTACACCGGCGCATATAAACCCCCGCGCGAGTTCAACTGGATAGTCGGCGTCGTGCTGCTGATCTTGACGCTGGGCGCCAGTTTCACCGGCTACTTGCTGCCGTGGGATCAACTGTCGTACTGGGCCATTACCGTCGGCACGAGTGTGGCCTCATACGAGCCGTTGATGGGCGCGACGGTCAAGCAGATGCTGTTGGGCGGGCCGGAAGTAGGCCAGGAGGCGTTGACGCGCTTCTACGCGCTGCACATCATGTTGATTCCGGCGCTGCTGGCGCTGCTGATTTCTCTGCACATCTGGCGCGTGCGCAAAGACGGCGGTCTGGCGGCGAATGAAGTCAAACCGACCGACGATAAGACCGCAGGCTGACGGAGGCTATTGTGACCACTACCCCGACCAAAGAACCGTTTGCTCGATCATCGGGCAAGACGTACAGCCTGGTTGAAATCGTGCGTGGGCGCACCACGATGGTGGACAAAGGCCCCGACGACACCGTCTTTGCTTTTCCCATCGTCGCCATTCTGGAACTGCTGATCGCGCTGGGTGCGGGCCTGGGCTTGCTGATCTTCTCGCTGCTCAAGAACGCCCCGCTGGAAAGCCTGGCCAATCCGCTCATCACGACCGATCCGGCGAAGGCCCCGTGGTATTTTATGGGCTTGCAGGAAATGCTGGAGCACATGCATCCTACGCTGGCGGGCATTGCGTTGCCGACTCTGGCGGTGCTGTTCCTGATCGCGATTCCGTACATCGACAACAGCCGCATCGGTGCGGGGCGCTGGTTCACCTCGCCGCGCGGCAAGGGCATCGTCTTCCGTACGACGCTATACGCGCTGGTGGCGATTCCGGCGTTCATTCTGCTGGACACGGCTTTCCCGCCGCGCGAATTGTTGCGCGATGCGCTGCCCTCGTTCATTACACAGGCGTTAATTCCGGGCGGCTTGCTCGCGCTGATCGGGGTGCTGCCGGTGCTGGTGCTATGGCGCTTCAAGCCGGGCACGACCAACGCACGCGAGATCATTCTGGTGCTGTTCACCATGCTGCTGGTTTCGGCCAGCGTGTTGACGCTGACTGGCTTCCTGTTCCGCGGACCGGGCTTCCGGTTGTTCTTCCCGTGGGATATGCCCAACGGCTACAACCCGTTCAACAGCCTGTAAGACGAGGATGCCTGATATGAAATCCAATACGACTCATTCCGATCAACCTCGCGTCAATCGACGTCAGTTTTTGGGCATCGCGTGGGGGGCCGCGCTGGTGGCGTTGGGCGGCGAGACGCTGGGCGCGATGTTCAGCTTCTTGAAGCCGGTCAGCACCGGCGGTTTCGGCGGGGTGATCCTCGCCGGCAAAGTGGGCGAGTTTGCGCCGGGCAGCCTCAACCAGGTCAAGGCTGGCCGCTTCTACCTGCGCCGGTTCGACGATGGCAGTTTCATGGCCTTCTGGCAGCGCTGTACGCACCTGGGGTGCAGCGTGCCCTGGGTAGAAGAGGAAAAGCAATTCCATTGCCCCTGTCACGGCTCGCTCTACGATGAACACGGCGTGGTGACGGGCGGCCCGGCCCCGCGCCCGATGGATATTTTCCCGATCAGCATCAAGAACGGCGAAGTCTATGTTGACACGGGCAACCCCATCCAGCGCGCCGATTTCGATCCGAGCCAGACCACACAGGCGTAAGGCGGCTTATCTATGCAAACAGAAAACTATCGACGGCCGGTCCTGATTGGCCTGATTCTGACGGTAATGACAATTGCGGCGCTGGCTGTGGCATGGGGTACTGAGCCGTCGCGCATGGCGGAAGCCAGTACGGCGATCAACAAATTCAACATCCAGCAAGGCCGCCAACTCTATGTCGATAACTGCACGGCCTGCCACGGCACGCGCGGCGAAGGCGGGGTTGGCCCGGCGTTAAACAATAAACTGTTGCTGGCTAAAGCAACGGATGAGGTGCTCGCGGGCTTTATCAGCGTTGGCCGTCCCAATACATTGATGCCGGCCTGGGCGCAATCGAACGGCGGGCCGCTGACGGATGAAGACATCCGCTACGTGGTTGCGTTTTTGCGAGCCTGGGAACCGACCGCGCCGGAAGTGGTGGCAAATGCCTTTACGCCCGATGCGGCGCGCGGTCTGTCACTCTTCAATGGCACCTGCTTCGTCTGCCACGGCGAAGACGGCAAGGGCGGCGGCGTCGCGCCGGCTATCAACAGTCTTCAGCGTTTGAATGAACTGGATGACGATTGGTATCGCCAGACCATCAATGGCGGTCGCCCGGCCAAAGGGATGCCCACCTGGGGCACAGTCCTGGCGCCCAACCAGGTCGAAGACCTCATCGCCCTGATCAATGCGTGGCGCAAGGGCGAAACGGTGCTGCCCACCACGACGGTTGCCGACTTGCTCGATCAGGCGTTGTTCGCGCTGAGTCAGAAGGACGACAAGGATGCATTGTTCTATCTCGATCGCGCCAAGCCGTTGGCTTTTGGCCCAGGGCTTGCGCAGTTTGATCCGCTGGCGGGCACCATTCAATCGGGTGATTTGACCAAAGCGCTGAATGATCTGGGTGAATTCCGCAAGCAGTGGCCGATCGGCGATGCCGCGAAGGGCGAAGCGGTGTATAAAGACGCCTGCGTGGGTTGCCACGGCTCCGAGGGGCAGGGCGGTGTTGGACTTCGCTTGAAGCCGAGCGAATTCGTACAGACCAGCACCAACGCCGATCTGTTGACGCTGACGCTGACGGGGCGGGCCAACACGGCCATGCGCAGTTTCGCCGGACGCCTGACCGAGGAACAACTGGCCGATGTGATCGCCTTCTTGCGGACCTGGCAATAAGCTCCATCACCGATCACCATCGAGATTGACCTCAGACTTCCGAAATCTTGTCGCGCACTTCCGTGCAAAACCGGCAACGATTTCGGGAGTCTGATCTTCTATCGGACTTGTATCATACCGTGCAGCAGAGGCGGCTC
>JACRBO010000695.1 GCA_016219235.1 Chloroflexota bacterium | reverse complement strand
GGCGCGCCAGGCTTGAGCACACGGGCGCATTCAGCGATCACGCACGCCATTTCATAGAAATAGCCGCGCACCATGCGCGGAATCCCGGTGTTGTTTAATGCGCCTGCGGCCCTTTGATCGTCGAGATACTGGAGAATTGTTTGCAACAGATCTTGTTGGTCGGTCGCCGCAATCGCCGCTGTCCAGTGTGGATTGATCTTCAGCAAGTCTTTAGCACTGTTTTCGACTGTGCAGCTCAACATTTGCTGCCGCAAATTCAACACACCCTGTTCATCAACGCCCAGCACCGCCAATTCCAGCGCATAGGTTCGGGTGTAATCGTAACGATTACAATACGGCGGCGAAGTGATGATCGCTTCATATTGTTCGGCGAGGAGTGTCGGCATCAGGTTCAAACATGAGCCAGTGTAAAGGCGGATCTCGCCATCGGGTAGATTGGCTGCAAAGAGATCGAGTTGTGGCGACTCGACGCTTAAGTCTTGCACAATTCCGGCCAGCTTGTCGCTCATTGCATGATCGAAATCAAGAATGGGGCCTTTATCAAAGGGTCGAGCGCCTTGACGCCGCTCGGATCGATCGTCCCAACGGAGATATTGGCCGTCTTTGCGGGTGTAGCTGATGGATTCTAAGATGCACAATAAAGCGAAGCGCAACACACCCTGGACTCGCTCGTTAGTCTGTGGCATGGCGCTCACGAATTTCTCTATCGATTCACGCGTCGCTGCTGGATAAGCGCCTTTCGTGATGCGCAGTTCAGGCAAAGTGTAGTTCGCAGTGATGGAGCGCCACGGCTGCATGTCGGCCCAGTCTTTGAGTACACCTAGATCATCATCCGTGAAATTTGCTTGCAGCGTTTGCCGGGTGGCAATGATCTGCTGACCTATCGGCAGCAACTCAATGCCGTCGGCGTCAAGACCATTCTCGCTGGCGATGAAGAGCGCGGTGCCGCTGCCTGCAAACGGATCGAGGATGCGGCCAGAAGTGAGCTGATAGCGATTTAAGAAGTACTCAATCAGTGAAGCCGAAAACGCTTCCTTGTACTTATACCACCGATAGACGGCCCGCGTTTTGTTGGCCTGAAAACTAACCAGTGGACGGGTCAACACCGGTTGAACGGTCAGCCTGTCTTTGAAGCGGTGTAATAACCGCCGATCAAGGCGTTCGATCCTGGTCAAAGCCATTTGTTGATCGGTTAATGTCTGGGGAGCAGTTAAGTCTAATGCCATATTAACTCGCTTGAATCTCAATAAGTCTGGCAAGATTATACACTACGCGCACAACGGGTAGACGGTTGAATGGTTTTTGGTCGGGGAGGTGAGTGGGAGATGGACAAGGCGCTCAAATACGTTCAGAACCTCGGCGCGTCAGAATCTGAACGGCGTTTAGAACCGGGGGAATGCCCGCCCCGTGCGCTGCATGTACGCTCGATACTCGTCGCCAAAGTGATCGAGCATCATCTGTTCCTCACGTGGCACGCGCACAAAGTACACGAGACCAAACAAGATCAGCGCCGCCAGACCCGCGATCCAGTTGCTTAACAGCAGAGCTTGCGCTGCGCCCCACAGCCACATTGCCGCGTAGATGGGATGGCGAATGACGCCGTAGATACCCGACGTGACCAGCGACTGGGTGGGCGTGACCTCGACCGTGGCGACCAGTTGCGGCCCAGATCGATGTGGGCGCGATACAGCACATACAGGCAGCCCGCAAACCCGATCGCGCCCGGCCAGCCCAACAGATCGAGGCGGGCGTAGTCGGCAGATTGCGGCCAGCCGCTAAAGACGTAGATCAGTGGGATGATCTCCATGCCCGCAAACGCGCCCAGATCGAGCGCAGAATCGATCGGGCGTGTGCGATCATCGGTAGCCTTCTTTTGCCGTCGGGCCTGTTTGACCCGCATCCGGTGCGGAAAGCGAATCACTTCCGCCGCGATCAGTCCGATCAAAAAGATCAACTTGAAGAGGTCGCTGCTGCTCATGCTTTTGCCTCCACCAGCCGCTTGATCGTCAACAGCATCTTGCGCGACATCACACACCCGATCGGATCGGTGAACACTTCCCAGATCAATTTGAGCGCGAAGGTGCGCGGCGCATAGTCCAGGCGGTTGCGCGAGATCAGCCGCGACGTGCCGTCGGGTTGTTCGTCCAGATACAACAGCCAGGTCGCGTTGACGTAGTGGGTCTGGCCCGGCTGCGGCAGCGGGGCAACCTGGCCGGTTTTGGGATCAGCACCCGCCATCAACAGCCAGTGGCCGCGCTCCAACGCGACGACTTGATCGACCGGATAACCGGGCGGCCCCATGCGCATCGGGTCGCCCACCTTCATCTCCCACTCTGGATGAACCCGATCAGCGCCATGCATCTTGCAGCCGATGAGGTTCTCCAGCAATTCATAGCTGTACAGGCCGCCGCGTTCCTGCCCCAGCTGCGCGATCCACGGCCAGATGTCGGCAGCTTTAGCCTTGATCGTAATGGCCGCATTGGTCGTAACGAGTGAGCGCACCCGTTCATCGCCGGGCAGGGCGCGATTGACTTCGGCGTCGGTTGCGCCCCAACGGCTGTAACGCCTGCGCACAAGCGGATGCAGGATGATGCAGCCGGCGATCAACGCCGCCCCGCCGAGATTGTCGAGAACTTCTTTGATGGTAGTCATGATGATAGCCTTAGTTTAGAATTTGTGGCTCACGCGCTGCGCGGCCGATGAACGTGGCTATCATAGCACGACCACTAAGATCAGGCGTCCGCCGAAAGTTGGATTCATATTGACTGGCTTGATTTGGGGGTGATTGATGCCCGGCAGACAGAACGGCTATATTCATTTCCAAAGACCGGATGTATACTGGATTCAGTTCCACACCGATCTATGCTGCCTGATGATTGGCCCGCAGGAGGCCGCTCATGGCTACCCCGCCCGACGTGATTCACTCTGCCCCTGACACGCTTACGCAGCTGCGCCCCGGCGATCATCTGTGTCATCTGTACGCCTCTGAAGACGAGCATCGCGCCGTGCTGACGCCGTTCTTGCAGTCAGGCCTGGAACGCAACGAGAGCGTCTTATACGTGGCCGACTTTCATACCCCGGACGAAATTCTCAATTACCTGCGCGATGTCGGCCTAAATGTGGATGCCTATCAGGCGCGCGATCAACTGCAGTTGCTGTCTCCGGCGGATGCTTACCTGCGCGATGGGCTGTTTGATCCGCGGCGTATGATCGCCCTGCTGGAGCAGGAAACCGATCGGGCGGTGCGGGACGGCCACGCCGCGCTGCGCGTC
>JACRBO010000689.1 GCA_016219235.1 Chloroflexota bacterium | reverse complement strand
GCGGGATCGACATCGCCCGTCATCATGTTGTCGCCATGACCGGCGCTGTGCATGGTGACAGGTTGTGGCGGCGGCAAGTTGCCGGGCGGCGTGTTGCCGGCCGCGCTGGCAATCGAGACCAGGCTGGCCGCGCCCAGGGCGCTGGCCGAGCCGAGTTTCAAGAAGTCACGTCGTGTGACGGTCGTCATAGTATCCTCCCTTGATACAACTGTGTTAATCGTGCGCGCGTGGGCACCCCCATGCCCGTCGCGCGCGGGTTTATTCTTTGCGCTGGCGGTGCAGGCTGGGATCAACCACCTGCGCCATCTGCCTGGTGTCTAAATTTCCGCCTAAAAACGCGTTGACTTGCGCGATGAAGGGTGCGGGATTCTTCAGCATCTCGTTGTAGTTCACATCCAACCGCTCGACGTTGCTTTGCTGCGCGACCCAGTCGTTGACCTGGCGCAGATGTTTCTCGAAGAGTCTGGAAATGACCTCATCGGGAATCTTGTCCGGGTCTTCGCCGCGCCGGACGAGCATCTGCCGCTGCGAGGCCAGCACCTCGGTCATGTCGCGCTGCATAAAGACCACGCGATAGCGATAGGTGGCGGGCAGATGTGGCAGCAGCGCCGCGATGACTTTGACGACCTTGCCTGGCGCGTCCGCCAGCCAGTCCACGTCGCCTTTGGTCAACTGCTTCACGCGCTCGAATTCGTAATAGCCTTTCGGGTTGTCCTCGTCGGCGGTGCGCAGATTGTCGGTCACGGGCGGAATGCCGCCTGCTTCCAGCATCTTCATCATCATCGACGTGCCGGAGCGCGGCAGGCCGGAGACGATGGTGATTGTTTGATCGGATGTGTTCGGTGTCATCATGCTCTCTTTCCAGTTGGAATAAGTTTTTGATAGTGCCTCTGCCTCACCCCCCAACCCCCTCTCCCGAAATCGAACAGATGATTTCGGGAGAGGGGGAGTAGCGGCTCCCCTCTCCTGAAAATCGCTTTTCATTTTCAGGAGAGGGGCCGGGGGTGAGGCTTACGCCCAGCCCAGCAACCGCGCGATGGTAGCGGTTACAAACGTCACCGCAAACGCGATCGCCAGCGGCATCAATGCGCCGATGGCCGTCCACTTCTTGCTGCGGGTCTCGCGCCACATAGTCATGATCGTCGTGGCGCATGGATTGTGCAACAGCGAGAACAGCATCAGGTTGACGGCGGTCAGCATCGTCCAACCGTGCTGACCCACCAGCAGATTATATAGATCAGGCCCGGCCGGTCCCTGGATCATAAGGCCGGTGCCCATGTAAACCATCAGCATGGTCGGCACGACGATCTCGTTGGCCGGAATGGCAATGACATACGCTAACATGATCACACCGTCGAGGCCGATGGCAACACCGAGTGGGTCGAGAAACCCCGCGACGTGCGCGGCCAGCGATTGTCCGCCGACGACGATGTTGGCCAGCAGCCAGATCACCGCACCGGCCGGGGCCGCGGTCTGAATCGCGCGCCACAACACGAACAGCGTGCGATCGATGATCGACGTGTATACAATGCGCTTGATATTCGGGCGGCGATAGGGCGGCAGTTCCAGCGTGAAGGCCGATGCTTCACCCTTCAACAACGTGCGCGATAAGAACGCGGACACGATCAGGGTGAACAAAATCCCGACGACCACCACCATCACGACTGATCCGGCGGCGACGACCGAGGCCAGCGCGGGTGGAAAGGCCGCCGCGACAAACACCGTCGCCAGCATGATCAGCGTGGGGAAACGCCCGTTGCACGGCGCAAAGTTGTTGGTCAAGATCGCGATGAGGCGTTCGCGCGGGCTGTCGATGATGCGTGTGGCGATGATGCCGGCCGCATTGCAGCCGAAGCCCATCGTCATGGTCAGCGCCTGTTTGCCGTGCGCGCCCGCCTTCTTGAACAACCAATCGAGATTGAAGGCGACGCGCGGCAGATAGCCCAGGTCTTCCAGAATCGTAAAGAATGGAAAGAAGATCGCCATTGGCGGCAGCATCACGCTGACTACCCAGGCCAGGCCGCGCCATACGCCGTGCCACACAAAGCCCGTGATCCACCACGGCAGGCCGATCGCCGTGAACAAATTGGCCGCCTGATCCTCGATCCAAAACAGCGCATTGGCGATCATCTGCGAGGGCACATTCGCGCCGGTGATGGTCAACCAGAAGACGATGGACAACAACAGCAGCATGATGGGCAAGCCGAATATGGGGGACGTGATCAGCCGATCGATGCGTTGATCCCAATCGAGCCGCCGTTCGCCCGCAGTCTTGACTGCGCGTCTGGCAATCGTTTCGGCTTCGGTATACATCGCTTCCACCAGTTGATCGCGGAAGTTGCCGGACAGATCGCGGCGCAGCGCATCGGCGCGGGCGATGACGTCGTTGGCGGAGACGGTCGTCATGGCTATTGCGCCCCTTCCAGCGACATCTGGCGGCTGAAGCGGCGCACGGCTTCGCGCTGCCGTTCGGCGATGGTCAACAGTTCGCCGTTTTCCAGCGCATGGCGCACACGCAGATCGCCTTCCAGCAAGCGCATCGCCACCCAGCGCGCATTGGGCAGGCCGGGCGCCAGTTGATCGATCAGTGTGAGCAGTTCGCTGACGGTGCGTTGATATTCGTGCGTGCCTTGCACGCGATGTGGCGCGGTGGTGATCTTGCCTTCGATCACGTCAGCCACGGTCTGAATCAATTCGCGCAGGCCCTCGCCGTTGCCCGCCGAAGTGGGCACGCACGGCACGCCCAGATCGCGCGTCAACGTGCGCGTGTCCACATCCAGTTTCTTGCGGCGCGCTTCGTCCATGAGGTTGACGCAGACCACGGCACGATCGGTGATCTCCAGCACTTGCAAGACCAGATTCAAATTGCGTTCAAGACAGGTCGCGTCGGTAACGACGATGGTGCAATCGGGTTGGCCGAAGAGGATGAAATCGCGCGCGATCTCTTCGTCTTGCGAAGCAGACAGCAGCGAATACGTGCCGGGCAGATCGACTAACTTGTAGCGCACGCTCGCGAACTCGTAGCCGCCTTCGGCGCGCGTGACGGTCTTGCCGGGCCAGTTGCCGGTGTGCTGCTTGAGGCCCGTCAGCGCGTTAAACACCGTGGATTTGCCGGTGTTGGGATTGCCGGCCAGCGCCACGACGCGATCGAAGTTTTTAGTGTTGATGCCCATTTGCTCCAACGAAGCATGAGCGGGGCAGGCTGTACAGTCGGTCATGATGTTTGATCCTTGATGAGAACGAGATCGGCCTGTTCGCGGCGTAAAGCAATCAGCGTGCCGCGCACCCGATAGGCCACCGGGTCCCTAAACATGCTGGGCATCTCGGCGGTGACGCGCGCGCCGGGGGTCATGCCCAGGTCCAGCAAACGCCGGCGCGTAAAGCCTTGCAGCGATTCCACCAGCGTGTAGACCGTGGCCTGTTGGCCGGGCTTGAGGGAGCTCAAGCGCTTGACGGCGGCCAACGCCTGGGTGTC
>JACRBO010000688.1 GCA_016219235.1 Chloroflexota bacterium | reverse complement strand
GCCCGACTCCCCTTGATAATGACTTGACCTTGTGTAGTTTGGCTAAACGCTATGGAATGAACGATGTGCAGATTGCCGATTGACGCTACCGGGTGGCTGTGATAAAGTTCACGCCACTCTGAAATAGTATAGACACTTAACGATGACACCTGATCAACTCAGCCTCCGTTCTAAGCGTGGCCCGTCCTCCCAACCGGGAAGGTCGGTTGTTCGCGCTTGAGTGAGACCCGAGTCAGATTCGCTCTAAAATCGCAAACGCCCGCCCACCCGGCGGGCGTTTTATTTTGCCCAGGAGGCCCCATGTCCAAGTCGAAACCCAAGGTAAAGAAAGTCGTGCTGGCTTATTCCGGCGGGCTGGATACGTCGGTGATTGTGCCGTGGCTGCGTGAAAACTATGACTGCGAAGTGATCTGCTTTTGCGCCGACGTGGGGCAAGGCGAGGAACTGTCGGGCCTGGAAGAGAAAGCGCTGGCCAGCGGCGCGAGCAAGTTGATCGTCAAGGATTTGCGCGACGAGTTCGCCGGCGAATATCTGTTCCCGATGCTGCGCTCGGGCGCGGTATATGAACGCAAATATTTATTGGGCACGTCGGTGGCCCGACCGCTCATCGCCAAATATCAGGTCGTCATCGCGCACGAAGAAGGCGCAGACGCCTGCGCGCACGGCTGCACGGGCAAGGGCAACGATCAGGTGCGGTTTGAATCGACGTACATCGCGCTCGATCCGCGCCTGAAAGCGATCGTGCCGTGGCGCGAGTGGAGCATTCGATCGCGGCAGGATGCGCTGGATTATGCGCGCGCGCACAACGTGCCCGTGACGGCGACCGAGAAATCGATCTACAGCCGCGACCGCAATCTGTGGCACATCTCGCACGAAGGCGGCCTGCTGGAAGATCCATGGATCGAGCCGGAAGAGAGCATGTACGTGCTCAGCAACTCGCCGGAAAATGCGCCCGATGAACCGGAGTACGTGGAAGTTGAATTTGAGAATGGTTATCCGATTGCAGTAAACGGTGAGAAGTTGTCGCCGTACAAGATCGTCGAGACGCTGAATGCCATCGGCGGCAAGCACGGCATCGGCCGCGTGGATCTGGTGGAGAATCGGCTGGTGGGCATGAAGTCGCACGGCGTGTACGAGACGCCCGGCGGCACCATTCTGCTGGCCGCGCACCGCGAACTGGAATCGATCACACTCGATCGCGACACGCTGCACTACAAGGATGTGATCGCTCAGCGCTACGCCGAACTCGTGTACAACGGCCAGTGGTTCACGCCGCTGCGCGAGGCATTGGATGCCTTTATCGACAAGACGCAGGTCAATGTGGCGGGCCTCGTGCGCTTGAAGTTGTACAAGGGCAATGTCATCATCGCCGGGCGCAAAAGCCCGTTCAGCCTGTATCGCGAGGACTTCGCGACCTTCGGGCAAGAGGACGTGTACGATCAAAGCGACGCCGAAGGCTTCATCAAGTTGTTCAGTCTGCCGGTGAAGGTGCGCGCGATGATGGATGTGGCGGAGCAGGGCCAGAGCCGGTACGCCGAACCGGATTATTCGGCATTCAAACGCGACTAGATGAAATTGCCGATTGCTGACACCTGCACTGCACGCTGCGCGGTGCAAGTGTTGCTGAATGATGATTGAAATCAGCAATCGCCGCTGCTTAGCCGTCATTGCGAGCGTCCTGAGCGGAGCAGCATCTTTTCGCTGCGGAGTCGAAGGATGCGAAGCAATCTCAGAGTCGGTCAGTAGGGGATTGCTTCGTCGCAAACAGCGCTCCTCGCAATGACGGTTGAACAGTGAAAATCAGCAATCAGCAATAGACTTTATCGGAAATAACGAAATGACTTCGCAAAGGTAGCAAAATCTAGCAGAAATCAAGGACTTTTCAAAACGGAAGTCTTATTTCCGATGAAGTCTAATCAACAATCAGAAATTGACAATGGCACTGTGGGGCGGACGGTTCACTGAGAATCTAAACGAACTGGCGGCGGAGTTGAATAACTCGCTGCGGTTCGATTGGCGTCTGGCGGACGTGGATGTGCGCGGCTCGATCGCGTGGGCGCAGGCGATTGCGAAAGCGGGCGTCATCACAGCCGATGAAGCCACGCAACTCGTCGGCGGCCTGCGGCAGATTCTTGATGAGGTTCGCAACAATCAACTTGATTTCAACACGAACGACGAAGACATTCATTCGCTGGTGGAACGACGGCTGGGTGAGATCGTCGGGGCAGTGGCGGGCAAGCTGCACACCGGGCGCAGCCGGAACGACCAGGTGGCTACGGACTTTCGATTGTGGCTGATGGAAACGATCGATCAAGTTGATCAAGCGTTACATCAACTGCAATCAGTTTTGGCGGCCCGTGCAGAATCCGATTGGGGCGTCAACCTCCCCGGTTACACGCACTTCCAGCGGGCGCAGCCAATCGCGCTGAGCCATTGGTGGCTGTCGCATGTATGGGCGCTGAAGCGCGATCGGCAACGGTTGGCCGAAGCGCGAGGACGCACCGCCGTGCTGCCGCTGGGATCGGGCGCGCTGGCGGGCACGCCGTTTGCGATCGATCGCGAATGGCTGGCGCAAGAACTCGGTTTTAGCGAAGTCTCGATGAACAGTCTGGATGCCGTAGCCGATCGAGATTTCGCCGCCGAGTTTTTGTTTGTCGCGGCGCTGATCGGCGTGCATTTGTCGAAGTTGGCCGAAGCGCTGATCGTGTATTCGACGGCGGAATATGGCTTCGTCGAATTGGCCGATGCGTTTTCGACGGGATCGAGTTTGATGCCGCAGAAGAAAAATCCCGATACGCTGGAGCTGGCGCGCGGCAAGGCAGGCACGTTGATCGGTCAGTTGACCGGACTGTTGGCGACGCTGAAGAGTCTGCCGTCGGCGTACGATAAAGATTTGCAGGAAGATAAACCGGCGGTGTTTGAAGCGGCGAAAACGCTGCTGACCATGCTGCCGGTCACGGCGGGTGCGATCCGCACGTTGAGCGTGAAGGCCGATCGGATGCAGGCCGCGCTCGATCCCGCGATGTTGGCGACGGATCTGGCGGACTATGTCGTGGCGCACGGCGTGCCCTTCCGTGAAGCACATGCCATCGCCGGGAAGGCCGTGCGACGCGCGATCGAGTTGGGGATCAAACTCGATCAACTGTCGTTGAATGAATTGCAGTCGATTCATCCGGTGTTTGATCACGATGTATCGGCGGTGTTTGATATGCAAGCCACGATCGATCGCCGTAAAGCGATCGGAGGGACTGGTTCGAGCGCGGTTCGCTATCAACTTGAACAAGTCAAAAACTATCTGGCAAAGTAAACCAAGGAGATCATCATGAGCGGTAGTGTGAATTGTCCCGAATGCGACGCGACACTGAATTTGAAGGATGTGGTCGAGGGCGAGATTGTGGTCTGCCCGGATTGCGGCGTCGATCTGGAAGTAAAGTCGCTTGAGCCGTTGACGGTGGAACTGGCGCCGATGGAAGAAGAGGATTGGGGAGAATAAGGTAACTGGTAATTGGTTGACTGGTAATCAGTAACCGGTTGACCAGTTGACCGATTAACCCGAACCCACTGGAGACGAACGATGAAAATAGGTGTATTGCTTTCGCGGGTGCGCGTTGAAGAGAAGTGGTTGTTTGAGGCACTGGAAAAGCGCGGCGCTGAGTATGATCGATTGGATGATCGCGAGATCAAATTCGACATCCCGCAGCGCGAGAAGTGGCAGCAGTACGACGCCGTGCTGGAGCGCAGCATCTCGTTTGCGCGCGGCCTGTACGCGACGCAGATTTTGAATTCGTGGGGCGTGC
>JACRBO010000687.1 GCA_016219235.1 Chloroflexota bacterium | reverse complement strand
TGGGCGGCTATCACATCGGCGATGTGGAGTTCAGCGCGGCCATCGACATCGACGCAGAGAAGGTGGGCAAGGACCTGAGCGAAGCCATTTTCTCGGGCCAGAACAACACCTACAAGTTCACCAATGTGCCCAAGTTGAATGTGCCCGTGGCGCGCGGCATGACGCACGATGGTCTGGGCAAGTACCTGTCGCAGGTCATCAAGAAAGCGCCCGGCCCCACCGATGATATTGTGAAGCTGTTGAAGGACACCAAAACGGATGTGGTCGTGTCGTATCTGCCGGTCGGCAGTGAAGAAGCCACCAAGTGGTACGTGGAGCAGATTCTGCGCGCAGGCTGCGCCTTCGTCAACTGCATTCCCGTGTTCATCGCCAAAGAGAAATACTGGCAGGGGCGTTTTGAAGATGCGGGGCTGCCCGTCATCGGCGACGACATCAAGAGCCAGGTAGGCGCGACGATTACGCATCGGGTGTTGACGCGCCTGTTTGAAGATCGCGGTGTGCGGCTCGATCGCACGTACCAGCTCAACTTCGGTGGCAACACGGACTTCCTGAATATGCTGGAGCGCGAGCGGTTGGAGTCGAAGAAGATTAGCAAGACCAACGCCGTCACCAGCCAACTGGATCGACCGCTGGATCCCAACAACGTGCATGTCGGTCCCAGCGACTACGTGCCGTGGCTGACCGATCGCAAGTGGGCGTACATCCGCATGGAGGGCACGACCTTCGGCGATGTGCCGCTGAACCTGGAATTGAAGATGGAAGTGTGGGACAGCCCCAACTCGGCGGGCGTGGTCATCGACGCGGTGCGCTGTGCGAAGCTGGCGTTGGAGCGCGGCATGAAGGGTGCAGTCGTTGCGCCGTCCTCCTACTTCATGAAGTCGCCGCCGGTGCAGTATCACGACGACGACGCGCGCGATGCGGTTGAGAAGTTCATCAAGGGCCAGTAACACTGCTTCAGCCAACCTGTCAGGTGTTCAACACCTGACAGGTTTTATTTTCTTGAGGTGCGGATGACTGATCCCAAACCACAATCGTTTTCCGATAGTTTACGCCCGAAAGTGGCGGGCATTCTCCAGCCGATCGGTCGTGGGCTGCTCCGATTGGGCGTCAGCGCCGACGCGATCACCCTCGCCGGGACGCTGCTGATGGCCGTCGTCGGCGGGCTGCTGGCGAACGGCCAATTCCTGTTGGGCGGGGTGCTGGTGATTTTATCCGCGCCACTCGACGCACTCGATGGAACCGTGGCACGCCTGGCAGGCGTGACCGGCAAATTCGGCGCGTTCCTGGACTCCACCTCCGATCGGTACGCCGAAGGCTTCATCTTGATCGGCCTGTCGATCTACGGGCTGACACGCCGCGATGACGCCATCGTGATTTTGTCGTTTCTCGCGATGTGGGGCTCGTTCGCCGTTAGCTACACTCGCGCGCGCGCTGAAGGGCTGGGCTACGAATGCAAAGTCGGCCTGCTGACGAGGTTCGAGCGCTTCATTTTGATCATCGCCATGTTGCTGACGGGCTGGATTTTGCCGGGTCTCATCGCGCTGGCGGCGCTGACGCACGTGACCGCGCTGCAACGCATCATTTACGTGCGCCGCGTGATGCGCACGGGTTCGTCAAAATCTGGCACTTAAGTGCTAGTGCGTTTGTCCCATCAGCGGTTATAATTGAAACATGGATTCAACTCCTGCTCACTCACCTATGATCGAAGCGGACCGTCTGAGCAAGAACTTCGGCAATTTTCTGGCCGTGCATGACGTGTCGCTGCGCGTGGCGGCGGGCGGCGTGTTGGCGCTGCTGGGACCCAACGGCGCCGGCAAGACCACCACCGTGCGGATGCTGTCCGGCATCCTCACGCCGACGAGCGGCCAGGCGCGTATCGCCGGGCTGGACGTGATGCAGCACGCGCGGGCGGTGCGCGCCAGAGTCGGCGTGCTGTCCGAAGTGCCGGGCTTGTATTTGCGGTCATCGGCACGCGAATACCTGGACTTCTTTGGCGAAGCCTACGGCCTATCGAAATCGTTGCGTCACCAGCGGATGTCTGATCTGTTGCAGCAATTTGAAATGAGCGACGTAATCGATCGGCGGTTGGGTGAGTTCTCCAAGGGCATGAAGCAAAAGCTGGCCCTCATCCGATCGATGCTGCACGACCCCGAAGTGCTGCTCCTAGACGAGCCGACCTCTGCAATGGACCCGCAGAGTGCGCGGCTGGTGCATGATGCGTTGCTGCAGCTGCGCGATCAACGGCGCGGCATTATCCTGTGCACGCACAATCTGGTGGAGGCGGAGATGATGGCCGATCACATCGCCATTATCCGGCGTGGCGAGATTGTGGCCGAAGGCTCGCCGGATGAGTTGAAGGCGCGGCTGCTGGGCCGCCCGCTGATGGAACTGCGCTTCGCACAGCCCCTCAACGGACAATTGCCGGAACTGCAAGCGCGCGTGGCGGTGGAAAGTCAGGGCGATACGTGGCTGCGTTACTGGTCCGATAATCCGCGCGCGGAGAATCCGCCGCTGCTGTACTGGCTGGCCGAACGTAAGGTCGATGTGGTGACGTTAAGCGAAGTGCCGCGCAGTCTGGAAGAAGTCTATCTGCGCGTGGTCAATCAGCCGGCCGAGTTGCAATCATGAGTGCCTTAACGGTCTCCGATTCCAGAAGCGACTGGTGGCGCGGCGTGTGGCTGTTGACGCGCCGCGAATTGCGCGACACGCTGCGCGACTGGCGCATGGTCATGCCGATTACGCTGTTGACGCTGGTCTTTCCCGTTATCATGACGTTGACGGCGAGCGCAGCGCAGAACTTCGTCAGTCGCTTCGGCACACCGTTGATTGCCGATCGGTTGATTCCGTTTCTGCTAATGATCGTCGGCTTCTTCCCGATCTCGTTTTCGCTCGTGATCGCGCTGGAAGCATTTGTCGGCGAGCGCGAGCGCAAAAGTCTGGAGCCGCTGCTGGCGACGCCGCTGTCCAACGGGCAACTGTATACCGGCAAGATGCTGGCGTCGATGATCCCCTCGCTGATGGCCGCTTATCTGGGTGTGGGCGTGTATTTGCTGGGCCTGCTGATCTTTCGCGGCTGGACGCCCTCGCCGATTCTGTTGACACAGGTGTTGACTTTGACGACGATGGAAGGCCTGGTCATGGTCTCGGGTGCGGTGGTTGTTTCGAGCCGAGCAACCAGCGTGCGGGCGGCCAACTTGCTGGCATCCTTCATTATTATCCCGATGGCGTTGTTGGTGCAAGGCGTCAGCGTGGTGATGTTCATGGCGATCTACGACGCGTTGTGGGGTATCGTGCTGGCGTTGATCGTCGTCAATGTGATCCTGATTCGCATGGGGTTGAGCCTGTTCAATCGCGAAGAGTTGTTGGGCCGCGAGCTCGATCAGTTGAGCCTGCGCGGCACGTGGCACAAACTGCGGCAGTATTGGGCCACAGCCACCCTCGATGACGAGCCGCAGCGTTTCTCGATCAGACGGATGTATCGACGGCATATTCCGGCGGCGCTCAAGCGTCAGCGAAGTGCGATACTGGCGGTCGGGGCGGCGATGTTCGTGGGGCTGAGTGTGGCGTGGGTGATTGGCAGTCAACTGAGCTTGCCGGAATCGACGCTGGCATCGCTGCGCGGCGGCTTCTCCAACCTGTCGCTGGATTCCTTCAGCGGCGAAAATTTCGCCATGATTCTGCCGTCGGCTAAAGACAATGTCTTTCTGGCGATCCTGGAGAATAATGCGCGATCGCTGTTATTGGGCGGAGTGTTGAGCCTGTTTTCATTTGGCGCGTTGGGCGTGGTGCTGCTGCTGGCCGCCATCGCGCCGCTGGGCCTCATCGCGCCCATCGTGGGCATGGCGGGGCTGAATCCGGCGCTGTTTATCCTGGCGTTCATCGTGCCGCACGGCATCGTCGAACTACCTGCCGCGCTCATCGCCACAGCGGCGGCCCTGCGAGTGGGCGCGTCACTGGTGCATCGCAATCCGCATTTGAC
>JACRBO010000685.1 GCA_016219235.1 Chloroflexota bacterium | reverse complement strand
TCGCCTTCAGCACGATCAACGAACCGAGATACACCATCGGGCCTGCCACCAACCCGATGAGCGGCTGAATCGACCACGCGACAAACATCGCGCCGAACATCAATCCCGCCGAAACGAAGATGCGCCACAACAGGCCAATCCACCGAATCGAACCGAGCGAGCGTTCCAAATACACCACGAAGACGAAGCCTTCCACCAACTCCGATAGGATCGTAATCAGCGCGGCGGCCACGTACGAAAAGTGCGGAATCAAAATCAAGTTCGCGATGATGTTGAACGACAGCCCCACGATGAAGGCGCGCGTCAACTTGCTCTGCTGCCCCAGCGCGATGAGGATGTAATTGGTGATGCTGTTGATCCAGCCGAAGGGGATCGACCAGATCATGATTTGCAGCGCGAGGCCCGCGTGCGGCAGATATTCCGGCCCGCCCAGCACCAGCACCAGCGTCGGCGCGATGAAGGTCGTCATCACGGCCAGCGGCAGCGCCATCAGCACCAGCAAGCGGATGCCCACGCGCGTCGACCGCATCAGCGCGGGCCTGTCTTCCACGGCCTGCCGCGACATCACCGGGAACAGCGCGATGGTGGAATACGCAGGGATGATGTTCAGCGCATCGATCCACTTGTAGGCGGTGCTGTACCAGCCCACCGTCGCCGGGCCGCGCAGCGATTGCAGCATGGGCACATCGACCTTGAAAAACAGGGTCGCCAGCAAATGATTGAGCATCAGCGGAAACGATTCCCGCAGCATGGTACGGCGCAGCGCCGGATCGTTCTCGTACTTAGGCTGCATGATCAACCGCATCATCAACCGGCTCAACGCGCCGAATGTGATCGCATTGACGATCAAACTCACCGCCGCCAACCCGATGATACCGCCGCCGATCAGCAGCACGGGCGCGCCCAGCGCCACCTTCAACAGCACCGTCACCACGCCCATCGCCGCGGGATATTCGGCCTTTTCGTAGGCGTAGAACATCGCCGTGATACCGGTGCTCAGACTGCTGGGTATCTGCGCCAGCGTCAACAGCGCAATCGCGATCGCCGTCTCGGCCGTCAGCGTAAACAGGCCGCTCCACACGCCGATGACGACGATCATCAGCGGCAGTGTTACGCCCGCCAGCAGCAAACGCAAGATCGACGTGTTGACCAGATAGCGGTTCGCGCCCGATCGATCGCGCGCCACCTCGCGCGTGAGGAACGTGTTCAGGCCGAAGTTCATCAGAATCTCGAACCAGCCCACGATGACCACGGCGAAGTAATAATTGCCCGCGTTGGCCGGCTGCAAAATGCGCAGCATCAGCGCCGCAAACGCAAAATCGATGCCGCGATTGAACAGGTTCAGCACCATCGGCGCGATGGAATTCTTCGCCACGCGCTGCGTCGTCGTGGCGGCGTGCTGCTCCTCCCGATAGGCCAGTCGCCACACCCATAGCCCCAGCGTGAACACCACCACCACCCACGCCATGAACGATGCGAACAGGCCCAACTTAAACGACCAGGGGCTGTACTTGAAATGGATCGTCACATCGCCGGCGTTGATGTCAACGCGATTGATTTCAACGGCGCGGAAATTCCCGTAAGCACGATAGATCGGCAGTTCCGTTTCCGATTGATCCGCGTGCACCTCAAAGGCCTGCCAGCCGGTGAAGTACGTATCGGCCAGCACCAGCCAACTCGCTTGAGCGGCTTGCGCCTTGATGGTCACCTCGTTGCTGCCGTACTCGACAATCGTCGCCGCATTCAAGCCACAATCTGAAGCCACGTCATTCCCGCGGAGGCGGGAATCCAGTTCCTTTTCTACAATCACAGTCGTGCGTGGATCATGCTCCTTCAACGCCGCCAACGGATCAGCTGCGACGGTCGTACACCCGATCGGCATCGTGAACGCCCGCGGCAGCACGCCCAGGTTCTCGTACACTTTCACTTCGGCGTCGTAGACCAACTTATATTTGGGGCTTTCAATCGGCAGTTCTTTTTCGGTGAAGACATACTTCACGTTGAGCAGATCGAGCAGCGGCGAATCGAGGCCGCCGTAGGTGCGCAGCGGCGCGACGCGATTGAACTGGAAGTCATCCTGCCTGTCGAGCACCTGCATGTACTGCGCGTACTGCTTCAAGATGATCGAATCGTAGCCGCGCACGTCCTGAAAGCCGTAATACCAGCCCACGTTCGAGTTGAAGACTTTGTGCCCGTCGGGATCAAACGACGTAAAGCGCCACTGCGCGGTGTCCTGCTGCAAGAACACTACCACCGGCGGCACATACTCCAGCAACTTCGGATCGACCGACGGATTGAACCCGATCGCGCCGATGATCAAATCAAACGCGATCACGAATAGGGCCAGTGGTTTCCAGATTGCCACTCCTGACCCAACAGAGCGGGCTCCGTGCGAAGCCCCCGCGTCCCCGGCAGCGTGGGAGCCGCCTCTGCTGAAACCCGGCAAATAGATCGGGCATAGCGACACCCTTAACACAACGCCGCT
>JACRBO010000684.1 GCA_016219235.1 Chloroflexota bacterium | reverse complement strand
GGCTGTATCACGCCATGCTCTCGACGCTGCGCGAGGCGACCGACAAAGTCCGCGCCGAGATGGGCGAGGCCATCCATCGCGAGCCGCGTGACTTCATGGCGATCCACATGAAGTCCGGTCAGCCGTGCCCGCGCTGCGGCACACCGATCTCGCTGGTGGGCGCCAATCAGCGCATCACCAATTTCTGCCGGATGTGTCAGCCGGGCGGATTGATAAAAGGTATGTGATGAGTGACGAGTCATGCGTGACGAGCCGCCGGGTAATCGAGAGATTGTTCGGCGGCCCGGTTGTTTTCTCCACCTGCATGTGTCAGATTAGGAAGAGTGCAGGTCGTGTTGCCCGAATCTCCTCAAGACGAATCCCTGTCAATCTAGGCATGGCGGCTACTAACCCTGCGGGTCTTTGAGCCGCGTGATGATCAAGGCGCTGACAATCAACAAGCCGACAGCCATGAGCAGCGATGGTGTGAACGAACCGTCGCTGCTTTTTAGCGCTTCCATGATGTAGACAAAGATCACGGACGCCTGCCCGAACAACTGAATGAGGCCGTTCGACGTGCCTTCCGGTGTGGGCTGAGTGATCTCGGCGGCGTACTGCATCCCGATCGGGCTGGTGCTGATCAAGAAGAAGCCCAGCGCGAAGGCGGACGCCAGCAAGAGTTCAAACGAGGTCGCAAACGTCAAACCGATCAAGCCGGGGATCGCCAGCACGATGCCCAACAATAAAAACTTCTTGCGCTTGTGCTGCTTATCTGAAAACGGCGGAATAATCACTGCGCCAAACAAACCGCCGACCAGCATCACCGCGCCCAGCGTCCCAGCATCGGTCGGCGTGAAGCCGCGCGGCCGAATGATATTTTCCACCCACGTGTTGATGCCGTTGAACAGGCCTAATCCAATGAAGGACACGGCCAGATACAGCAGAAAATCCTTGACCTTGAGTGCGTGCTTCAGGCCGTCGAGCATCAACGCGCGCACTTCCTGGCCGGGCGGGCACGGCGGAGTGATCGGTTTTTCGCGCGCGAAGATCACAAACAGCACCGCCGATACTGCGGCCAGTCCGCCGTAGATCAACTGCACGCTTGGAATCGACATAGTCTCGATCAGCATCGGCGTCAACACCATGCCCAACGCCGTGCCGACGAGATTTGCCAGCGTCACCAATCCAACAGCGGTGGCGCGCTCCTCGATCGAGAACCACTGCGCCGGGACTTTCGTCCACGCATTCAGCAGGAACGGCTGCGCAATCGCCAGCCCGATCGTGCTGATCAAGACCAGCGTGTAATCCGCGCCGGCCAACCCGCGCGCCACGCCGAACACGCCCATGATGATCGCGCCGAGGCTGACCGTCTTGCGGAAGCCATACGTATCGATGGCCCACGAGACCGGGATCGAGAGGGGAATAAACGCCAGCATGAACGTCATCGCCAGCAGGCCGATGTGCAGATCGGTCACACCGTAGAATTTTGCGGCCGGGCCGGTGATGGGCGCATACGCGATCCACAACATCTGGATCGTCAGGTTGATGAACATGAAGACGCCCAGCACCACCCAGCGATAGCCGTACACCTTGAAGCCTTTATCCGTCATGCTGCGCTCCTTCATAACATTCTTAACCAGGACGATTGCTTTACAAAGAGTGTGTCAAGTAACAGCGTATCTTGTTCATTTGCCCAACAGTCTGGAAAAGCATAGCGCAGCTCTTGCAACGAACGATAGCCAAACAATAGTTTCAGAAAGACCAGTGGCGGGAAACTCGTCATATTGAACGCTTCATTCTCGTCTGTTGCTTGCCAGAGTGCGGCTTGAGTCAGTTTGCCTTGATCGAAGATCAATTGAAGACCTTCCTTGAAGAAGGTCATCTTCAGTTCACCCGAAAAGTTGCGCATCACTGAGTTCGCCAGACGTTGTTCCAGGACGGGCGTGATGTGATAAATGAATTTGGGCAAATCCGGTACACGGATGTACCAGTCTGGCCGGGATTGCCCCTGGCCTAACTTCGTGTCCAGCAGCTGGTAGGCCGGATGGCCGGCGCCTAACTCAAATTCGATTCGGGTTGGCGCCTGCCCCTCAAGTTCTGCGGCATAGGTAACTCGTTGTGATTGAATGAACCGCACTATGGACGGCCAGACCTGTCGCAATGTTTCATCTTGTGTGGTGGCTAATTCCTTGATCGTAAAAGCGCCCCACGGACTCCCCCACGTCGAATAGTAGCCGATAAACTGCCGGTCAGCATCCATCACGGCAAAAGTCCAATCGCCTAAGTCTGAGCCGGGACTATAGCCTGAAACATCGTGCCGCCGAATAGCCTCAGCCAGGACATTCGTGACCAGATTCCCCGCGCACTGGCGTCGATACAGCGGCATAATCAACGAAATATCCGCTTCAGTGATTCGCCGGATCTGGTACGGTTCCGTTTCGCCATCGAGAAGTGGCGGTATATCACTCAAATGCAGCGATCGCCCGGGGCCAGGATTCAGCGCATACTCGTACCCGAACTGGCGATAGAACCAGCGCAGTCCCTGAATGGCTTGAATCAAGTCACCACGGGTT